>QEXZ01000069.1 GCA_003160755.1 Methanomicrobiales archaeon | reverse complement strand
CTGAATTTGCGTGGATGTTTAAAGTCTCCAATGAAGCACATCCCGTTATCAACCTGTAGATACTTTTGGATAGGGTTATTGCTCCAATACCGGGTGAGAAAGGCAATTACATTATCCATGCTTTTGGCAGCATACTGTTCAATGTGAACCTGGTCGCTGACTACGTCGATGAGATTAAGAGAGGAGACGGCACCATATCCCCTGATAAACCTTGGACCAACGAAGTCCATCTGATGCACCTCATCTATCCGCGTAGGAGTCAGAATCGTGTATCTCTTTTTGGATTTAACTCGCTTGTATCGCTCTCGCTTATTCACTTTCAGTTTATGCTTCTTCACAATCCGCTTTATCGTTGATACCGAGGGTATCTCATCCTTCGAAAAATCGAGCTTTTCCATCCTATACTGAATTGCATCAGCGCCTACGCCGAGATACTTTGATTCGTTCTCGTTACCATCCATCAGAGTTTTTCTGATGCTTACAACCGCTCTTTCAATCTCTTTGCACGTTTCTTTACCCTGACTCTTAGGTGCCCTTGACTGTGATCTATACCACCCCTCGTCGCCTGTTTTGAATCTATTCACCCACTTGAAGAGCCACTTCTTTGACCTATTTGTGTCCATGCAAATATCTGCCGGTTTATCACCCATAATATGCCGATTTACGGCATCAATCCGCTCCTGTTCCTCAATATTCATAACGCATCACAAAGGATGCGTTAAACGGAAGCTTATATCAAAGGAGTGTACGATGTGATGAACCTTTATTTGTCAAATGAAATGGTGTACGATGTATTGAGCCTTTCCAACTACTGTAATAAACAGGAAGCCTATTGTAGTTTTCTCGACAAATAATCATAGTGCAGTATTATCAAAATATAATGCAGATGAGTTTGATTTACTTGTGCTGGATGAGATTACACAAAGTACGGTACCATCTGCTTTGATACCTATTAATTTGTCTAAGAAAATTGTAATCGCTGGTGACCACCATCAATTACCTCCCACTGTATTTCTAAAAAATAAGGACTATGATCAGGATCTTAACCCTAAATCAGAAAAAGAAAGAATAGAATGCTATCAAGTTTTAGCAACATCTTTGTTTGAACGATTATATAGCCACATAAAAGCTGATGAAAAGCATTGCATTTTTTTAAATGAACAGTACCGTATGAATCCTATTATCATTCCTTTTTTAAATCAGACTATCTATAAATCGGATAATCTTGAATCAGCTCCTTCAACAAATAATAATTTACTAAAAAATGGCTTGTTTAATTCACCCATTGTTTTTATTAATCACAATACACCTGAAAAAAAAGAATATACATCTGAGGAGTTTGCTGCATCTAAGGTAGAATACAGCAATAAAAAAGAGATTGAGATTATAACAAAGTTAGTAAATAAATACAGGGCTGCGGGATTTACAGGGAAGGAGCTTGGCATAATCAGCCCTTATAAATCACAAGTTAGAGAACTGAACAAGATTTTGGAGCCTCTAAAATTAGTAGCTAAGACAGTTGATGGTTCCCAAGGACAAGAAAAAGAAATAATAATTGTCTCTTTAGTTAGATGCAACAGTCAATATGATGAGAAGAAGAAAAAGGTAGCAACAAGAAGGATAGGGTTTTTGGTGGATGAAAGGAGATTTAATGTTGGTATTACAAGATTTAAAAGTAAACTAATTCTTATTGGTAGTGAGGGTACCCTTACTATTTCAAATAATCCTGAGCAAGAATATCACGATATATATGAAGATAAAAATAAACCACTACACTATAAAGCATTAATAGATTATATCAAATCGAATGGAAAATCCATATCCTGTGAAGAGATAGAAGACTATTTAAGAAAAAAGAAAAACATTTCTTTATCTAATCGGCCGGACAGTTCTATTAATACTATAAATAAGGAATTTCATAAATTATTATTAAAGCAATTTTATGATGTTATAATAAAAAAACTCAAACAAGATATACGGTTAATTAAAGATAATGATGGGATAAGCAAAGAAGACAAGATTGAGCGTATTAGCGACGAAATAACAGAGGCTTTATCTGTTGTTCCGATAAAAGAGAAAGAAACCTCTTTTTATGATAGGCTTTCTCCGCGAAGTAAAAAATACCTTAAATCCGCAGATATATTTTATAATTCATTACTAAAAGATGAAGGCTCCGATGAACTGGATTGGGGTGGGGTAATAAATAATTATGGCCGAGCACTTGAGGAGGAATTATTAGAAAAAATATTTGTGCCTTTCAAGGAAAAAGTGCTCTCTATAGAGGGAAGTGCAGAAGAAATAAATCGATTGGAAAAGGATATTGATTTAAAATTGCTAGTTGGATTTATTTTAAAGGATACAAAGTTAGCTATTGGTAATATGGAACGCATTCTTAACACAATTATACACTCTCAGAAAAGAAAGGACTTGTTTTTAGTTAAAAATTTTAGAGAATTTTTGAATTCATTAAGAGATCCAAGATTTATATTGCCAAAAGATGGCTTGTGCAATAACCTTAAGGAATCAATAAAATATCGTAATCCCAGTTCTCATGCTAGTATAATAATTAATAGGGATTTCTGTGAAAAAGCTAAATCTTATTTTCAAGAAATAATAAAAAAATTAGTAGCTGCAGTCTAATGAAGATTGTTCCAGAATTTTCGCCCACTATTCCTTTTCCCTTCTCCAACAACCTTTTCAGATTCTCCCCTTCCTCTTTCATGTGTTTCTCAACAGCCTCAACCTTGTTCCTGGCAAACTTTAAAAAGAACTTAGCAAAGCGAAAGGAAAGAATTTTTATCGAGATGGGCAAACCACTCAAAAATCTTTTCAGGCGTTGTTTTTATTTCTAATGAATCTTTTAAAGTAATCATTTTTATCATCATTTAGCCTAGCCTAAAAGGCAGATTAATAAAACACATACCAATCCCAAAATGATGCCAGTAAGACCTGTTTTTAAATTCTGTTTTATTTGTGCTGCGGGAATCAGTTCTTCTACAGAAATGTAGGTCATAAATCCCGCTGCGAGTGCAAGCGAGGCGCCTAATAAATCTAAAGACATCCCTTTTAAAAAATAGTAGCCAAAAATAAAACCAAGTAATTCAAACCCGATTGTTGCCGTTGTTATAACAAAAGATTTTATTTTCTTTTTCGTTAAGCTGTATAAAGGAACGATTGTTGCGATGTTCTCTGGCACGTCCTGTGCTGCAATCCCCACTGCTATCGTAATTCCCAATGCAGGCGTTAAAGCAAATCCAACCCCGATTGCCAATCCTTCCGGGAGGTTATGCAAAGCCATGCCGATAACAAGCATGGTAACGCTTCTTTCAATAGATAGCTTTTCTTTTTTAAGTAACTCGGGATTTATGTGTGGCAGGGTTCTATCAATAATCCGGAACGTGACTATTCCAATGATAAAAGAGTTCATCACCGTAAACGACTGAATTACCAATTAACCTCAAAAAAGCGATATTAGCCTCCAAGCTAAACCTGCGAATAATAAACCATACAGTATTGATGCTGCGGTTAAAAGTACCGCTTTATTGAACCCAAATTCTTTAATATACATGCCTAACGCGATTATGCACGGGATTCCAATCGTAGCAGCAACACCAAAGGTATAAATCTGAAGGGGAGTTAAAACTGAGGATACTTTACCGCCTAAAACTAACAGAAGCATTGAGCCGGTTAAATCCTTCTGCAAAAATCCAAATACCAACGGGATAATGGCTACATTAGGCAAATCTAACCACCATGTAATCGGCGATAGAGGTGCTACGATCACATTGGTGAGTCCTAAAGCATCCAATCCCGCGTATGCCACTCCACCTAAGAATAGCAGGGGTACAACGAGATATACAAAGGTCTTCATTCTAATCCAGCTCTTGGTAACGATATTTCCAATTGAAGGTATTCTATAAGGGGGCAATTCCGGCAATTCATAGAGCACTGGCTTCTTCTCTATTCGTGTAATCCTCTTCATTATGCAGCCCCAAACTAAAAAAGAAACGAATAGCGTAATAAAAACGGAAAGAGCCAACCATTTGCCACCAAAATAGCCAACTACACCCATTATTATGGCGATTCGCGAAGAGCAGGGTACACAGCTAAGTAAGGCTGCTGTAAAGAACTTCTCTTTCTTTGTAAACAGAATTCGCGTACTCCTCGTAGCGGGTACGGTACAGCCCAGGCCTAAAGCTAAGGGTATAATTGCCCTTCCCGGGAGATTGAACCATCTTAAAAATCTCTCCAGGTTGACGACGTATCTTGAGAGTAGTCCAGCATCTTCAACCAGCGTAAAAAGGATGTAAAATATAAAGACGTAAGGCAAAGCAATGGAAATGCCCGCCATCATCCCTGCTAAACCCGCTTCTAACGCTGTACCACCGAAACCTCCACCTAAATGAATCAATGATAAAAGGTATTCGGTAAAGCCAGTAAGGATACCTTGAATCCCGCTTCCAATGAACAGCAGCGCACCAAAAATGGCGGCGAAGGTTAGAATAGTGAGGATAGGCCCCCCTAACGAGTGTAGAAGAGCTCCATCGAGCCGCTCATCTAAACTTCTTGCTGCTTCTTCTACACGAACTAAATGGGTTACCTTTCCGGCAATAAAAGCCGCTGTACCGTATCTTGTTATTGCGATGTCCTCTGCAACTTTTGGGTGCTCGATTAAACCTTCTTTAACCGCTTCGATTATTCGCTTATCGCTCAAGTATCCATAAAAATCCGCGTCTTCTTCCAGGACTCTTAATGCTACGAACCTCTTTGGCAGTTGCGTTCTCGTCACCTGCGAGGATACTGCCCTTATTGCGTCCTCTATGTGGTCGTCATATCTAACGGTGAAAGTCTTGCCCTTAGTTTCTTCAATCTCCAAAAGTGCGTTTACAAGTTCCCCTATTCCCCTCTTTTTTAAAGGATTGATAGGGATGACGGGAGCGCCCAGTATTTTACTCAATTTCTTATGAGCTATTATTATCCCCTTCTTCTCGGCGCTCTCAACAAAATTAAGAGCTATAACAACGGGAATCCCAGCTTCTAATACTTGAGATGCCAGATAAAGGCTTCTTTCAAGAGAAACCGAATCGGCAATTATTATTGCTCCGTCTATCCCCTCTTCAAATAATGCCTTTTCTGTAACCTTCTCCTCTTCGCTTCTGTCAGAAATAGAATAGATTCCTGGGCTATCTAAAAACGCTATCTCTTCGCCTTCAACCATCTTCTTAGCTGTGGTTACTTCCACCGTAGTTCCAGGATAATTAGATACGATAACTTCCGGACCAACCAGGGCATTGAGTAAGCATGATTTCCCGACATTGGGTTGCCCAACTAAGATAATCCTGAGTTTCATCCCAACACCTCTATCCCTTTTGCGATTTCATTACCCAACGCGAATTTCTTGCCACCAACGTAAATAACCATACCGTCTGGAATCTTGTACATGACCTTGATTTTCTCACTGGGAACGATACCCATACTGACTATCCTTTCAAATAATCCGTAATCAGGGAACAGAATATCCGTAATTATGCCTTCTTTGTTAAGCTCAAGTTTTGTCAGCGGAATGCCTTCCGTTTTAAATGTAGACAACTTTTTTATGTGCTCAATAACTTCTTTAGAGATGTAGTGTTCAAGGATATCAGTCATTTTATGCGCTTCTCTTTCGCTTCTCGTTCTTTTAATTTTAAATTTAAAGTAATTCTCAAGGACTAAGTGTCTTTTGACAATATTTTCTGCCTTGCCCTCCCCTTCCTTTGTTAGTACAATAAAGTCACCTTGGGATTGTACTAAACCCTCTCTCTCCAATTCTTTAATTGCGTTGGATATGAATAAATAAGCGACTTTAATCTCGGATTTTATAGATTCTAATGAGACTCTTTTACTTTTCTCTTCACCCAATATCCTCAGTATATCCTCCTCTACTATTCGTAGAATGTCAGATTCTTCAGTCATATTATTACCTTACCCTAGAAAGTTTGTCCAACAAAGATTAGAGGCACTTTCATTTTTATGCCTCTGCCGCATTATCCCGTTTATCCCTTCCTCCCGGCGGATTCACGCTCACACACAAGTATCTTGACAAAATCTATCAGCCCGTAAGCTTCCGTAACGACTTTCAAATCGTGTTCTCGCAGCAATTCCTCAAGGTCCCGTTTTGCAAAATCGCGGTAATACTTGCTCTCGTAAAGTGATGCGAAAGACACGTGCAGCCACCTATGCAACCTGTTCTTCGGAATGTTATAGTCAACAACGATTATTTTCTCGCTAACTCTTCTCATTTCGTCCAATACTTGATGTCTTACCTCGTGTGGCATTTCATGCAGTCCAAAAGAAATGCATGCGCAATCGAAATAGTCGTTTTCAAATGGCATTTTAGTTGCATCTGCCATCACAAATCGCACATTTCCATATTTGCTCTTTTTCTTAGCCACCTGCAACATTTCTTCTGACAAATCAATCCCCACGACTTCATAACCCTTTTTCGCAAACGCAAATGCCTGTGTCCCGGTTCCCGTGCAGACATCCAGTATTTTTGTTTTGTCTTTATACTCTTCGTCAACCAAGTCTGCAACCTTGTTCCTTATGCCGATTAAGGGCAAAGCAATAAAATTATAGAACGATGCCCATTTCCAAAAGAATCCTCGTGTGTACTGGTAATATTTTTCGTCCATTTTACTTTTCCATTTACGCTATCCTAACAAAACAATATCTCTGATATAATTTTTAGGGTCATAAATAATTTCAATCCCTCTTAGACCTGAATACTTCACCTCTTTGCACAATCAACGTGAACAAATTTCCCCGTGCAAAGATATTCATAAATTCGTTCGGGTCGAGATGTTCAGCGGTAGCAAAGAGAACTCCATCTGATTTCAATACACGGTGTAGTTCCTCCAACAGTTCGTCCTTTCTGGAGCCCCATCTCACGTAAGGTTCTTTCTGGCTTTCAATTTGACTACGGGATATAACAAACCCAGTAAGATATAGAAAAAATATATTTTTATTCTTCTGCTCATCTCTTTTCTCTCCTTCCATACGATTTAACTTTCCTCCCGCTCAAATACCCCATTTCCCAGATATTAGCGAGCCTGCCGAGATTGACACCTGCCTCCTTAAAACTCACAAACTTCACGTCTTCAACCCCAATCTGCTGCACCTTTTCGAGCAGTTCAGGCATGTTCTTCACTTTATATGCCTTCAAGAAAGAGCCGCTAAAGGGGCCGCAAATTACGAACACGCCGCCGGATGCAAGGACTCGAATGGCTTCTTCGAAGAGAACCGTTCGGTCAGGTATCTTAATCGCGTGAAAGGCAAATGAACTTACCACTAATTGAAATTCTCCATCCTCGAATGGCAGGTCAAGCGCACTATCAGTTTGGAATGTGCATCTGCCACTCACACCTTCAATTATCGCATTTTTCTCCGCACCTGCTTTCGTCATCCCAGATAGTTTCCAGCCTTTCGTCCACGTATCCACGCCAACTACTTGTGCCTCAGGAAATTGCTTAGCTATTTCAATTGCCACACGACCAAGTCCGGTTCCCATGTCCAGCACTTTACCATTGCCATCCCAGACGTTTCCTAACAGGTCTGAGAACTTATCCTTTACGAGTTCTATTTTCTCAGGATTATTCACCAAACCCATCGAAAGATGCAAGAACACACCTGAGGAGAGTAAGATTACACCTAAAACCCAGCATAAAATAGAAACCCAAGCGGTGAAAATAATTGCAAGTGCTATGCTCACAATGCCCCCCACTATTAAAGCCACTGTGAAATACCTCATTATGCTATATCCATAATATGGCTTTTCGAGGTTTTTCTTTAACTTGCCACGGTTATCGTTATCGTTCATAGGTTCAAAATATAGCCTGCTGTACCCTCGGTTACGACATAAGCCTTACGTTTTGTCACCTCCTCAACCACCTGCTTGACTATGTTCTCAAGTGAATTCACGTGTATCGGCCAACTATGAACCTGAACTCGGTCAGTTAGGGCATTGGGACCTACGCTGTTATCACTGTACATCACAGGCACCGACTTGCAGATGCCTTCCGTTATACGAAGCCATTCAATGTCTTCTATATTCACTTTTTATATTAATGTTGTTAGGTAGATAAATAGGCAACCCTAAAAATATTAGGCATCTGATAAAAATACGAATAAAATTAGGATTTTATACGTATTTCCTCTCCACCAGTACTTCAGCATTCAATATGGACGCACCCGCAGCACCTCGTACCGTATTGTGACCCTGTGC
>QEXZ01000068.1 GCA_003160755.1 Methanomicrobiales archaeon | reverse complement strand
CGTAGCCTGATTTAAGATTCACTGCGAATCTATCTGGATTGACGTCTGCTGCGTCAACGAACGCCCTATCAGGCTGAAAATGTATAAGTACAGCAGAAAAAAGTTCAACCATAATTTCATTCAACGTATGCCTTTTTCTACCCTCGTCTATCTCATTTGCCGTGAATTCGAGGACATAAACCTCAGTTGAGGCTTCTATACATTCCGCCAGATATTCTCGCCTTGAAGGACTCAGTTGCTTCGAATCCTTTACGCCCAGCGTTTCCAACCCCTCAAAATTCAATACCCCCGCAACAAACATAGACCCTACTACAGGGCCCTTTCCCGCTTCGTCAATCCCTATCTCCCTTAGTTCCATCTTTTATTTGTTATTCCAATTCCAGCAAATCGTTATACGCCGAGGTAGCAGCGATAGCGCCTTCTGCACACGCAACCACCACCTGTCTCACGCCACCTGTTATATCTCCCGCTGCATATACTCGTTTGATGTTCGTCCTCTGGTTTTTATCCGCGATTATGTAGCCGTTTTTATCGCATTTGATTCCTATTTGTGCTGCTAATTCATTCATCGGCTCTTCGCCAACGGATATAAACACACCTTCTACGGGGAACTCATCTTCAATCTCCTTCTTTCTATCATATTTAACAACGCTCCTCACCGCTTTATCACCTTTTATCTCGTTCACCACGGAATTCCACAAGACAGGCACACCTGCCTTTTCCAGTTTTTTTTGTAAATACGGTTCTGCCCTGAGCTTATCTCTTCTGTGAATCAGCGTTACCTCACAGCCGATATTTTTCAGATATAAAGCTTCTCTAACGGCTGAGTCCCCTCCACCTACCACTATTATAGGCTTATCTCTAAAGAAAAAACCATCACAGGTAGCACAATAAGATATCCCCCGCCCTAAAAAGTCGTCTTCACCACGGGCATCCAGTTTCCTGTGTTTGGTCCCCGTGCTTATTATCGCCGTTTTTGTGACATAAGAGCCTTTTTCCGTAACTACCCGCATATTTTTCTCGTTTTCTTTTCCTCTCGTTTCTATTGTTTTTACCTTTTCCAGCTCTTTTATCTCTACATATTCGGATGCTTGTTCTTTCACCTTTTCTGCTAATTCCATGCCACCCACACGCTTGAATCCTGGGTAATTCTCTATCTCTGGCGCCTCATTGGATAATCCGCCGCTTATTCCTTTCTCAACCACTAACGCTTTTAGCCCGCTCCTCGCGCCGTACATCCCTGCCGTCATTCCCGCGGGTCCCGCACCAACGACAATCAAATCGTAATTCTTATCTCTCTTCATTCCTTGTATGTAAAGTATAAAGAGCTTCCTTCTATTTAATTTTATAAACACATGAAAACTTTATTATAGTAATTAAAATTACCCTACTATCTCACAGGGGGGCCCGTGGTCTAGTTGGAATGACGTCGCCTTGACAAGGCGGAGGTCATGCGTTCGAATCGCATCGGGCCCACTATTTAGGCGGTAGGGAAGGGGGAATAGGGAATAGCCACTGCACGGGGGAATAGGGAATCAATTCTCAACGCAGGCGTTATCCTGTCCGTGCCAAAATCGCTTTTAAAGAATGGTTTGTTTTAAATTTTTGAAATTGGGATTTGGGATTTGTTTGTTATTTGGTGTTTTGGATTTGGATTTTTTCATGTTCCGCATAGCCCTGTTTATTGCTCACGTCCCAGCCCAGCGCTTCAAAGAAAGGGTCAATGAATTCTCGCCTTACCTGTGCTTCGTTATATGCCGACTTTTTATAAACGTCAAGATTATACCTGAATCGTTCAACGAGTTCTCGCAATTTTTGTTTTGGTATCGCACCGAAAATAGCTATCGAACCCTAATTAATTTGTGGCATCCTCATATATTTTTTTTGCGAAAATACAAAACCCTTTTTTACCGGAGGTAAAAAAGTTTCTTTGGTAAAGCTTTCTTTCTTTTCTTAAAGAAAGGTTTATCGAAAAAAACCGAAAGTCTTTTTAACTATTAGCGTAAAACAGTAAATCTATGAGTATTGAAATGTTATTGCTATCGGCTCTTGCGTGTACAGCGGTGCTGTCATCTTTAGTCGTATTGCTTACCCGCGATAACTTCTATGCTTCTATGTTTATGTCCGCAGCCATGATTATGGTGGCGACTATTTACGCCCTTTTTGACCTCCAGCCCGTTTTCGTTTTAATCGTGTTCATATTTGTAGGTGCGCTGGGTATGGTAACCGTAGCACTTGCAGCAACGTACCGATTTGCCCCCGGGCGTCAGATTTCGTGGCTGTGGGCGCTGCCAGTGGTTATAACCGCCTTCATTCTGGCGTTTTCCGTTTATGCTGCTCAGCTTGCCCCACTCGGAAAGATACAATTTGCGCTTCAGGGATTCATCACGCCCGAATACCTCTTGCTCATAATATTCCTGACTTCGCTCACGGTTCTACTGCTGTTGTCCGTTTTAAAAATGGGGCTTAAATATGGAGATAAAGAAGAAGAGCAAGAGGGAGGGGGAAGCTGAATGCAGGCGACAGATATATCAATAATTTATGTAGCGTCCTTCGCAATCTTGCTCATCGGATACCTCACCGCGATTTCAAGTAAAGATGTGATTAGACTTCTTATATCACTGGAACTGATGTTTGGTGCGGTATTCATGTCCCTGATCCCCCTTTTCTCCGCTATTAGTAATCCCCCAGCCGCATTTGGTATCGCAATCCTCACGATTTTCACGAGCAGCGGCGAACTTTTAGTTCTTATCTATGCGATTATAACGCTGGACAGGCAGAAAAAGAACATCTACACAAGTTCTGTTACCATAGGAGGCGATAGATAAGGTATGACTTTAGTTTACTTCTTGCTCTTGCCTTTGATTGCCGTAGTAATTGCGCCTCTTCTATCACCAAAGAAAGCAACTTATCTCTCTTCTTTCGCCTTTTTGCTTCCCTTCTTTGCTATAATCGGGTGTCTATTCCTGGGTTGTCCGGAGAAGGTTCACCTGGCGAGTTTCTCCTCACCCCTCGGCGAATTTTACCTTAATTTCGACTTTATCTCCCATGCCTTTGGACTCACTATTTGTATCGTTTCCGCGATGATTGCGCTGTTTGCACTGCCCTACATGAAACACCGGTTTGAGGAGATGGAGCGGAATGTCGATAGCGAGTTCCGGAAATATATACTCTTGTATAACCTCTATGCGGCTTCTATGTTGTGGCTGGTTTACAGCGGAAATCTCGTCCTCCTGTATGTCTTCCTGGAACTCACGCTCATTACCGCTTTCCTCCTTATTTACAGCTATGGATATGGCAACCGGAAGTGGGTGGGATTGTTATACTTCGTCTGGTGTGCCGTTGCGGGCGTTCTTATGCTTGCAGGTATCGTGATACTCGCATTTGAAAACGATTCGCTTGCGCTGGACATGTTGATGCTGGGGGGGAAAGTGAGCATGCTCGCCTGGGCGTTCATCTTCGCAGGGATGATAATCGAGCTGCCTGTCCTGGGTCCGCACGTATGGCTCCCCTGGGCACATGCGGAGGCACCCACACCGGTAAGTGCGCTGCTAAGCCCGTTAACCGTGGGTCTGGCGGGTTATGTTCTGCTGAGAATTGCTCTTATAGATTATTCCTTTATTGAAACATATCGAATGCCCATACTCTGCTATGCGATATTTTCAAGCATTTACGCAGGTTTCTCGGTCTTCAAGCAGACGGATTTCAAGCGGCTGCTGGCTTATTCCACGGTATCGCAGATGGGGTATGTGCTGGTAGCGCTCTGCCTCGGACCTTTCGGGCTTATAGCAGTAGTCATTCAATATATGTCGCATGCGTTCGGTAAGTCAATCTTGTTTTCGTGCGCGGGCGGGATCATCGCGGTTCATCATGGTCTGCGAGACCTTACAAAGATGGGCGGTTTGCACGATTCCATTCCCGCGATTTCTAATGCCGCTGTGGTTGGATTCCTGAACCTTGGCGGAATGTTAACGATCGGGATGCTGGGTGAATTTTTCATATTACGCGGTGCCGTAGAGACGTTCCTCAAACCTGAATCTCCCGCTTTCCTTGGGTGGACCGGGGGCTTACCTCTTATTCTGGCTATGATATTTATGTTTATGCTCTCTGTCTGGTACGGCTTCTACACGATAAAGAAAGTATTTTATGGTAAACCAAAGGACACAAAGAGGTTGGAGATAAGCAGCTACCTGTACTTGCCTCTTTACATAATCGGTATTGTTTCCGTGCTGTTATTGTTCCCGCCGCTATCCACGGCGCTAATTCAGGGACTTAATTCAATTCCGGGTTTATGCTTAGGTGGTGTTGTGCCATGATAGATGACAGGATAGTTTTTCTGCTGCTTTTCTTAGCTCCTGTTGTTAGCAGTATTCCCATCGTCCTGGCATACAAGAGCAAGGAGTGGACAGAGAAACTGCCTTACCTTTCGGTGTTTGGTATCTTCGTCTCTGTATTGATGAGTCTATACATCTTTTTCACTTTCCCGAGGGAACTGCCAGCATGTCAATTCGCATATCCGTGGATTCCTGAGCTCGGAATAAACATCGTGCTCATAGCTGACTATTTAGCGCGGTATATGGGTGTTATAACCGCAGTTATAGCCTTCTTCATCGCTATTTACGGTCTGGATTATATGAAGGGCGATTACCGACCTTCCTGGTACTGGTTCTTCTTCAATTTGTTCACGGCGTCAATGCTGCTCGTTGTGTACAGCGATAACCTGTTCCTGCTGTTTGTGGGCTGGGAAGGACTTGGAGCGGCATCGTGGGGTTTAATCGGGCACTGGTTCCGTGACGATGACGACATTGCATACGTGGGTAAAGCGGGAAGGAAGGTGGGACCGCTGGAACTGAGCTGGCCACCGAGCTTTGGTGGCTGGCGTGCTATTTCGACCATAAGATTCGGTGACGTGCCCATGTTCTTCGCAATCGCGGCGATTTGGGTATTATCGCCCACGCTAAATATATCGGAGATAGATTGGGGCTCGCTATTCATGGGTATCGGCGCTGCGGGAACGATAATTCTCATGCTTTGTTTCCTTACGGGGCTGTTCACCAAGTCGGCGCAGGTTCCGTTTTCTGAGTGGTTAATGACTGCGATGACCGGTCCCACGACTGTTAGTGCACTCCTACACTCAGCGACAATGGTAGCCGCCGGTGCTTTTGTGTTTCTCAAGGTTACCTGGTATATCGAGCCGTGGCATTTGCATGGCGTGCCCGGGGTTGAGCTCGTTTATACGATTGTACTCTTCGTTGGGCTGCTATCCGGCCTGTATGGTGCACTTGCGGGCTCCGGGATGCTGGAGAGAAAGGTCTTACTCGCTGCCTCTACAATGTCGAGCATTGGTCTGATGTTTGCTGCGGGTGCCGCTTCTTTCTGGATTCACCATGAAATAGCAGGCATAAATTTAGCTCTGCTCGTTGCTTTCTGGTACATGGCGGTGCATGCATTTGCAAAAGCGAGTCTGTTCCTTGTAGCCGGTCATTTAATCCATGCCACGCACAGCAGGTTCTGCTGCGGCGGTTTCGAGTTCGCAAAGCGAATGAAAACTCCTTTTATTGTTACCATCATTGCTACAACCTTCCTCGTGGGCATGCCGCCTCTTACCGCTTACTGGGTGAAATCAGCAATGGATGAAGTTATGGAGGTTCTATGGCATGAACACCACATGCTCATCCCGATTATCCTGTTGATTCTCACTTCGCTGATTTATTCCGCGATTATGGCGAGATTCCTCAGTCTTAATTTTGTAAGGGGTGAGAAACCGGAGCACGAGCATTTAGAAGGCGGCGGGTTGATGAAGCTCGGCTATACGATGATGGTCTCGGTGCTCTTCATTTTGCTTTATCTTATCTTTACAAACGCGGAGACCGAGGCATTTGTGCATGCGGGATACGCATCTGTGTCGTTTGCTGTAGGCGCGGGCGCATTAATTGCCTATGTGATAGCCGTGTACGTACCGAGACTAAAAGTCTTTTCCCGGGTGCCCGGTACGTTCTTCAACGACCGGATGTATCTACCATTCCTTAACGATTATATCGTGCCGAAAACGGGCTTCTTTATCTCGCGTATTGTCCAGAACTATGGAAACCGCGGTATTGATGGATTCTTCAATACCCGGGTAATACCCGGTTTATTTGGTATAATTTCAAGAGGAATAAGGGCTATTCAGACTGGATACCTCAAGAGTTACGTTAAAATTGTGCTTGGTCTTGTGATGGTGTTTCTTATAATAGCGTCATTATGGGGGCTGGGACTATGATGGGACTGACACTTAATGTGATGGATATAGGAATGCTGAGTGCTTTAGTTATTTTAACGCTGGGCTCGATTGGTTCGTTCAAAAACAGCAAATTGGGTTTCTATGGTGCCATAATAGCACTTGTAATTGCATTTTCCGCTATTGCCGTTTCAGCCGCGCATTTTATTTCTTACGGCATTTTTATCCTTGCAATTGCTATCATCAACCTGGTTTCGCTGGAGGCGATAAAGAGTGAGATCAAGGGCGTGGACTACGGATTGGTGGGTTTGATGGCACTTGCAACCATGTACATATTCAATACAAGTGATTTCGCACTGGTGCTCGCAGCTCTTGTGCTCGTTTCCGTCCCGACTTATATTCTTGTTATGGTCAGAGAGGGCGGTGCAAACGTAGAGGTTGGTATCAAATACATTACGTTTATGGTTCTCGCTACCGTTCTGTTCTTAATCGGAGCAATTATGCTGGTTTACACAAAGAATGCCTTTGATGGCACTCTTTACGTGCTTGGGTACGTGATGCTTGTGCTGGGTTTGTGTCTCGAAGTTGGCGTTGCACCGCTGCACGAGTGGGTACCTGACGTCTTCTCGAGTGCTGACCCAATACCGATTTCTATCATCGCTTCGCTTGCGAAAATCGTTCCCTTTATCGCCGCTTTATGGATACTGGTTTACACGTCCTGTTATCTAACGGCGTCAATAACACTGTTCACGGCAGTGATTGCCGCTGTATCTATGTTCGTTGGTAATATAGGGGCTTTAACATCAAAAGAGCTTGGACGTGTTCTCGGTTACTCTACGGTTGCGGGTATGGGCTATGTTCTGACATGTCTCGTTGTAGTGGCACGGCCCGAGTACCTGTATCTCGCGCTCACCGGTGGATTGCTCATGCTGTTCGCAAACGCAGCGGGTAAAATAGGGTTTTTCAATGCGATAAAAGGCGGGGGCGCATATTCTCCTTTGATGTACATTCTCGCCTTCTCGTTCATCGGCGTTCCACCGTTAATGGGATTCTGGGGCAAACTATTCATTCTCCTGTCTCTGGCTAAAATGGAATACTTCTGGCTGGTGGGTATCGTGGTTATAAATTCCGCAATATCCATTCCGTATTATGTTCGGCTTGCAACTGAACTCGGTGTGGACTGGAAACCAAATCTCACAAATTTTATCTGTCTCGCAGCAGTGGTAATGGTGCTGGTTACCGTTCTCTTACTGCCCGTGGAATGGTTCTATTCAACTATGGAGGTAATTGCACAGACGGTTGGTATAGCAATATAGGAGTGAAAGAGGAAAATGATAGGAAACGTGGTGGTTGTCGGTTTGGTACTTGCGATTTGCATACTGCTGGACATCGTGTTTTTTACCCTGACTAAAATCTGGCCGACGTATTATCCCTCCGAAGTGAAGCAGTCAAGATGGGAATCGGGAAATATGCCGATAAGACTGCCCAAATATACGCTTCCAATGCCCTATTTCGGGTTTATGTTCATGTTCATGGCAGCAGAACCCATCATCGTTATTATCCTCTTATTTTCTGCTTATCCCTCTGTTTACTTCTACGCCGTTTTACTGCTGTCCCTCTTACTTTTATTGCCGGCAATTTATGCGGGCTATAAAGTCTCGGTTGAGGAAAGTATATTAAAAAAATAGGAGATAAAAAAGTGGGAATAGGAAGAATAAATGGTTTTTTGTGGCGTCCTGCAGAAACGTTCGAAGCTTCTAAGGAAGAAACGCTCAGCGATGCATACGTGTATTTTTTTCTCCTATTAGTGATTTTTTCGGTTCTTTTAACGGTGATAATTGGGATTGTTTTAGCAAATCCTGTGGCGCAGAGCATTTTAGGCATGGCACCGGATTTAGAGCTACTGAAAATTATAACACTGATGTCTGTAAGTGGAATTATCATAGGTGGGACAGTTGGTGTGCTTATCGCGGGTATCTGGATACACATCTGGGCATACGCATTCGGCGGTAGGAACGAATTGGCACAGACGATAAAGGTATTATTGTATGCCGCAACGCCATTGCTTGTGCTAGG
>QEXZ01000067.1 GCA_003160755.1 Methanomicrobiales archaeon | reverse complement strand
CTTTCCGGATTCCTCGCATATACTTCAAATCCCGGAATAATCGCCCTTACAACCGGAACGCCTATCTCTTCCCTCGTTACGTCCACCACTATCACGCGGTTCACAACCCGGCGCAATTTATCCAGTGCAACCACTATATCGCCATCTATTGTTTCAGTCGCCTGTTTAGGAAGTTCATCCAGCCTCACTTTTTCTTCTTTGCCATCGCCCTTGTCTTCAAACCAATACATATTTCTTTTCTTTATCGCATCATAACTCATTAGTCTCGCTGATGTCGCTTTCATCGCATCCCGCCTCATGCTCTCTATTTGCATAACCCTGGATTGTGCAGCCTCCGTTATTGCTCTTATCGTCGCTATTTGCGGGTCGCTGTGCGTGCCTGCACCGTAAACGAGCAATGAAGCATCCTTTGATTCGTTGTCCAAAGCTAATGCAACCGTTGCAAAGCCCGTGTCTGACGGAATATACCAGAAATGAGGGATGACACCTGCGGATTCCAACCGCTCTTTCAACTCAAATATCATCCCATCGCCTTCATCAATTTCTATTTGTTTACCTGCGTTCTTCTTCAATTCCACATAACTCAATGCGTCTCGCTCTATTACTTCAGTTATCCCGTGAAAAATAGCCTCCTCAATGTTATTCCCGGACGCTATACCGTTAGTGTCACTTCTAAACAGTCTTTCGCCTCTATTTGATACGTACGGATGAAAAACGGCATTCGCAGGAACAAGAACTTCTTCCTCTCTTAGCAGGTCATAACCCTCACACCATTCTAATCTCGAACTCGGACCGATGGTAGAAAGCCCGGACAATATAAGAGAAGCAGGGTCCACTTTTTGTTTTTCTCCTCGCCCCCCGTCGTATGATTCAAACAGGAATTTCGCTCTATCTCGGGCTTTTAGTTCTCCTGAATACCGCTCTATCGCTTCCATGATTACCGATACCCTCGCTTGCTCTCTCGTAAGACCTTTTCCGGTATACACCGAAACAGCCCCTTCTTCGGCTTCTGGTCTGCTCGCAGAATAGACAGGTATGTTGAGCTTATCAAGTGCGGTAATGTCTTCCATTCTTGTTATCCCGACTTTTTCTTTCAGCTTTTCTGCCTCGCCCAGGGTCTCCTCAGGTGTTAAAGCCCGATGTGTATCGAAGAAATACCTTTTTAGCGTTCGCTTGAGCCGTATTTTCATTCTATCTGCTCCTTTCTAATTGTGTACTAAAATGGATTTTACTTTACTAAAATATTTCTTTAGTAAATGTTTCTTTTTGGAAGAAGGGTTTTTCATAATGAAAAAAACAAGAAAATAAATTGTTGACACTGATTAACGCTCGTGGGCTCTGCCCACGTCCCCGCAAGCCCAGAAAGGGCTTAATTAACACTGATAGACGATAAAAATCAACAATGTTAAACTTTAAATAAGTCCGTGCCGTGTAAATCCGTGTAAATCTGTGTCCTAAATAGAAGGAAGTTGTACTTTATATGCAACAATAAACAATCACGTATACCGTGACAGAAAGTTCTTCATTTTACGTATCATAAATGTTTCACGGCTAATTTTTACCTTTTCCGCAATCAACTTTAATACAAGACCGTTTTTCGATTCCTCTGCCACCACATTTCCCCTTGCCCTAACAGGCATTCCAAAGGAAATATCTGTTTCCTGCTCCTTTTTCTGTTCTTCAAATTCCAGAAATAACGCACCGGTGCCATCGTCCAGGACAATTCTCTTTCTATTCCCTTCCCCCCGGGGCTGCGATACAGACACTATATCTCCCTCTAATATCACATCAAATGCACCCTCACAATCGAGTATTTCTTCTATCGTCCTCTTTTTAGGCTTCATCAGCACCGTCCAACTGGGAAAACCAATATAATTTTCTATTACGCTCACACTCGTGTTTTTCGCTATATGTAACGTAGGCAGTCCGTTCCACCGCTTCAGGTACGCATTCTCTATTTGCAATATCTTATCCTTCACGAGCTCTTCTCGCTCTTCACTCGAAAAGAAGGGGATTTTTGCCGTGTAGTCTGCAACTATTCCGCTAAGAACGACCTTTTTCCGCCCTCCTTTTGCCTTTATTCCCTTTCTCGATACCTCCAGGACCCTGCATACGCTGTTTATTCCCGATTCGCCGTGCTTCAAGCACCAGAGTTCTCTGTTTCGACTATCTGAAGGTACAAAAGAGAAGAACCCGTGTTTTTTATATTCTCGTTGCATAGTTTTCAAACCACAAGATTCCACGAGATTAACACAAGATTTTTCGGTTAACATGGGCTAAAATTCTTATCATCTGTGTTAATCTGTGTAATCTGTGGTTAATAATTTTTAATATTAATATGGTTAAATGGTAAATGTTACGTAGGGTTTAAGTTATAGTTCAAAGTGGAAGAAGGGTATAGGTATAGTTAGTTAGAGAGGGAAATATAAAAATGGTAGGACAGTTAGGTGGAATACCGGTATTAGTATTGAGAGAAGGGAGTGAGCGAACACAGGGGAGAGAAGCACAGAGCACGAACATAAATGCGGCGAAGGCAGTTGCTTCTGCGGTTCGCACTACTTTGGGTCCAAAGGGGATGGATAAGATGCTTGTGGATTCTCTTGGTGATGTGGTTATAACAAACGACGGTGCGACCATTCTCAATGAGATGGACATAGAGAGTCCCGCGGCGAAGATGATGATAGAGGTTGCGAAAACGGTAGACGAGGTAGCGGGCGACGGCACCAAAACTTCTGTTGTAATTGGTGGTGAACTGCTAAAGAAGGCTGAGGAGCTATTGGAGCAGAAAATACATCCATCGGTAATCACATCAGGATACAGACTTGCGGCAGAAAGAGCGAGAAAGGTACTGGAGGAAATTGCTACGGATATAGACATAGACAATGACGAAGAGTTGAAGAAAATAGCACGAACCGCAATAACCGGCAAATTCGGAGAGAGTTATCGTGATTTCCTCTCAGAGATTGCGATAAAGGCGGTTAAGGCAATAACGGAAACGGGTCACGGTGGTAAAAGAGTGGTTGACACGGATAATATAAGCGTGGAGAAGAAAGTCGGAGGGAGAATAGGAGAGACAGAGTTAGTGCAGGGAATGGTGCTGGATAAAGAGGTGGTGCATCCCGAGATGCCGAGGAAAGTGGAGGATGCGAAAATAGCATTGATTAATGCTGCGCTGGAAGTGAAGAAGACAGAGACGAGTGCAGAAGTAAAGGTAACGTCATCAGACCAGTTAAAGGGTTTCCTTGATGAAGAGGAGAGAACGATGCACCGGATGGCGGAGCGCATAAAAGAAAGCGGTGCGAACGTCGTGATATGCCAGAAAGGGATAGACGATGTTGTGCAGTATTATCTTGCGAAGGATGGCATTGTTGCGGTACGAAGGGCGAAGAAAAGCGATATGGAGAAATTGGGAAAAGCTACAGGGGGTAAAATAGTAACTAACGTGGATGAGATAAGTGGAAGCGATTTGGGGCATGCTGGTTTGGTAGAGGAAAGGAAGATAGCAGAGGATAAGATGTTGTTTATAGAAGAGTGCGAGAATCCCCATGCGGTGTCCATAGTGATAAGAGGCGGGGCAGAACACGTAGTGGATGAAGTTGAGCGCGCTTTACATGATATGCTGCGGGTAACAGGGTGCATAATCGAGGATGGAAAAGCAGTTGCAGGCGGTGGTGCAGTGGAAACGGAATTGGCGCTGAGGGTAAGGGAATACAGTGCGTCACTAAAAGGAAGGGAGCAATTGGCGGTGGAAAATTTCGCAGCGGCGGTGGAAATAATACCGCGAACCCTGGCTGAAAATTCAGGATTTGACCCGATAGACAAGTTGGTGGAGTTGAAAGCTGCGCATGAGCGCGGCGAGAAGAATGCGGGTTTGGACGCTTACACGGGTAAAATCGTTGATATGTGGCAAGGGGGTGTGATAGAGCCGCTGAGGACAAAGAAACAATCGGTGGAATCCGCAGTGGAGGCTGCAACGATGATACTCCGGATAGATGATGTGATTGCGTCAAAGAGGGAGGCAATGCCGGCTGGGGGAGCGCCGCCAGGCGGTATGGGTATGGGCGGAGGTGGAATGCCGCCGGGCGGGATGGCACCGTATTAAATTTTGTAGTTACGGGATCCGTATCTTAAATGCGGGGTGGAGTGACTTGAAGTTAAATTGGAGAGAGAAAAAAGGAAGAGGGCTAGCATGCAAAGGTGTAAGTACTTAAAATCAATCGGAAAACGAGCAGGAGGAAGAGAACTTTATGTGTGTGAAATCAAAAATGTTAGGTTAGGATCTCCTTCTGCGGGTATATGTATTGAATGTGAAAACTATGAACCTGACCCTGAGATGCCTGCCGAGAACTTTATTTATTTGAATTGGATGGGTGATTCCGAGACTATGGGTGTATTTCATTGCAGTTGGGATATATTTGTTTCCGATGATGTTCTGAAAAGAAAAGATGTAGAAACGATTAAGAGATGGACTGATTCGATAGTAAAAACTTCTGGTAAAATTAATCTTAATAAAGCAGGAAAAAGAGGATATGAACTCGAAATCGCTGGAAGAGGAAGAGATAACCGATGTACTTGGTGTACATCCTTCCGAACTGCTTTGAATACAAGAACAAAGAATTTAGTAGAACAATGTGGAGCTTGCAGATTTGAAAAATGAAAAGTAGAATAGCATTAGATAATGTATTTGTATACGGTCAAAAAGTAACATCTCACTTTCACCTCCCTCTTGATAAATGGATATTAGGGAATAGGATAAAATATAAGCAAGAATGCCCTAAACGCTTCTGGGCTGACTTATTCCCTCTTTTATTTTTTGTGGGGCATATTTATGCCTTGTACTTAAGAGGCTGTCTCACAATTCAAAATCTCAGCAAAAAGAAGCCCAAATAAGGGTTTATATCGAAAAATAAGCATTCGTTTTCGCAAAATATCTAATTATGGGACAAGCTATTTATTCGGGGGTTTATAACTTAGGACTTACAAAATGGTGATGGAAGATGAGCATCCGATAAAGGGAGGATATATGAATCCTAATGCAATCCTAGAATTGAACTCAATCGTATTTGAAAGACTGATTTCAAGTACGAATGAATGTGGAAATCTTGTTTTTACTCAAACATATCGACAAATGCCAAAGATTAGGGAGCCAGAAGTCAGATATGTATATTGCAAGATTTTAGAGGAAAAAGGATATAAGTTTGGACTTGAAGTACCAACAAAAGAGGACTATTCCTTCACGGGTGAAAAAAGTAGAAGTGCTCTCACAGATTTATCCATTTTCGGCGAGGAAAAGATTAACATTGAATTTAAAGAAGGACAACCAAAACAAGATCAAGTGGATAAAGACATTGAGAAGTTGATAAGAGAGCCGAATCCCGGTATTTGGTTCCATATTTTTCAAACGAGAAGTTCCAATTCCGAGCATTCAAGAGGGACATTAAAGACATTAATAAATAAGTTGAACAAATCTATCTCCAAGTTCGAGGTAAAGGGAAAATCTTGGATTCAATTCATTATAATAGTAAAAGGCTACAAAGAGTTATGGATTCTAACTAAGCAAAAAAGGGATTTAAATAGGATTTCATTAGAAGAATTCAAGAGGAAGGAAATTAAATGAAAGCTAAAACAGTCCTATGGCAAACGTGGATGCCTCGGAATTTATTCCGAGTGTGGAGTGGTTGGGGCTTAAGGTAGGTATATAATCAAAAAGACTATTTAAATATCATCCATAGAGACTGTGACATTGGAATGAGGAGGAAGAAATGTGTGATAAACCACTCGATTTCAACGACTATGAAAAAGTTGGAGGGCGTGAAGGGATTGGAGTTAAATTGGTGATTGGTCGCTTTTTGGAAGAAGGACTTATCAAATTTGTGCAGATGGAATTGAACAATTCAGAGAGAGGGGGCGGTTATCTTGTAGGCACTGGGCAGGTGCCCAGCAAAAAGCAATGCGACTTAATCGTCATTGAAAAACGTATTGATAAGTATTATCACTGCAAAATCGGGAATATCATCATCCCTTATCAGCCAGATATTATACGCTTAGTCGTAGAAGTTAAAACAGGGATTGGTAAAACTGAAGCAAGAAGTGCAATAAATGACTATAAAAACTTGGTGGAGAATGGCTGTCCGCTCCTCATCTTCGGTATATTTGAGCCTAAAAAAGAAACAATCGAAAAATGGAAAAAAGAGTTTAAGAAGGAGAAGGAAATCGGCGAGAAGGTTATGGAGCACGTTCACCTCATCCCATATAAATGGGAAATTAGTACACCCAATGCAAAATGGGAAGAAGAACTCCGATACCTCCTTAAAAAATGTCTTTAAATCTAATAAAATAGATTACCAAAAGAGAAAGCTCAAATCAGCACTGCACCAAATGTGGATGCAACCGAATTTATTCGGGGGTGGTGTGGTTGGAGCTTCGGCAAATAGGCAGTCGTAGGAGAAAGATCGCTTTGTCTTTTTATCCCGAACCTGAGCAGAGCTTAACCGAAGATTTAAATATACAGATTCAAAATATTTAAAAGGGGGTTTGAAAGACCATGAGTGAAGAGATTCGCCAAATGTTGAGGGAAATCAACAAAAAGTTAGAAGGGCTGCTTGCTTTGAAGCGTGATGCCGACGGATTGAGTAAGAGAACAAAGAACATAGAGAACATATTATCGGAATACATCTTCGCATTGAACGAAGAGGAGAAAGCAGATTTAGACGAAGCTATGAAAGAATACGTAACTGGTAAAACAATATCTTTAGAGGATGCTGAAAGGGTTCTCGGGCTATGAAAATAGAATTTGGGACAAAAGCCCTAAAGTTTCTATTCTTTATAAGGTCATTCGAGAAGATGACGCGGTCTTGATTTTCAGAATAGATAAAAGAAGCAGAGTTTATAGGCGATGAAAGATACAAGAACCGATTTTTGTGCAGATACTGTCCGACTGAGTTTTACCATAACTTTTCCGCAATGCCACGCTAAAATCTATCAACTATAAAACTTTGCTCATCCCCTATAAGCCCCATACCCGTGCTTAAGAGTTTGGCATATAATTAGATATTTTGTGAATTGGGATGCTTATTTTTCGATATAAAGCTCTATTTGGTCTTCTTTTTGTTGAAGTTTTGGATTATGAGACAGCCTAAGTATGGGCATCCGAGCGGTGCCAGCGTGCTCATTTTTTCATTTCTGTTCGTTCTGTTCCTTTCAATATTGTCATAAGACACTTCCAAGCATTTCGTGCATCATCTTCAACTTCAACTCGGTGAAGATTAAATGTTTCATTTTCATAGGAGGTTTTTGAGAATTTCATCGTAACATCAATTGTTTTAGGATGAACATATCCCTTCCGCAATAACCGAATTTTATGCATAAGATCATATTCTGCCTTAGAAACAATACGATCTTTTCTAGCTACACCTAATAATTCAAAAAATCCCAACCCTGCAAGCTTCTTATCATCTATAGTTCCAATATAACGATAGTAACTTCTAAGCAATTGATCCATTGCCATTTGACATAAAAGAGTACAACCAACAAATGAACCATTTACATAACACAACTTTGCTTCGTTGTAATAAAAATATGCTAACGCGGATATAAATAATCCTCCTGATTTGATGTCGTATTTTAGTATAAATTGAAGTCTTATTGCTCTTTCCTTACGTGTCTCTTCATCATAAGTTTGAAGTATTTCAAGCTCAGTATGTAGATCATGTGGAACTAACTTAATATCATGTCCTATTTCGCCTGATTCCTTTCTGTTTGCCAATTTTACTCACGCTCTATGTTTTATTAACTTAAGTTACATCCCGCCTAATTAAGTCCAGAGCCGGAACTATACTTTTCTTTTCCTACCGCCTTCCCCCCATGCCCTTTCCCTTCGCTCAATCCAGCGATATAGTAGTCTTCTTCTTCTCGCCTTCCTTCTTTGTTATCTTCACGCTGGGCACGCCGTTTTTATTTAGCTCATTCTACAACCTTTGTTTCTTCTTTTTTATTATTGGAAATGGGCGGTATTTTTCAGAAAATATCTCATACCTGATCATCGCTAACCTTTTTCTCGCTTCAGCTAAATCGGAATCATATTCTTTTTCTTTATCTTTATCTACAACTAATACCTCCTCCTTAGAGCTTTACTTTTAGATTCCATCTCAGCCATCTCCAAAGGGCAAATCTTTAATTAATTGACTTATTTCTTCACGCTCGGGTTTGGTCTTTTTTTCATAAATGTCACCCAGTCTTGCCATCTCATCCATTGAAAGGTATTTAATTCCATTGTCGGTTATTAAACACATGTCCGTTGATTTTCCTACTCCCTGGGATACTTCTGCATTCCTCTTTGCTTCATAAACTAA
>QEXZ01000066.1 GCA_003160755.1 Methanomicrobiales archaeon | reverse complement strand
TCGGCGTATTAGCGAAATTAATGGCAAATGCATTTGGAACGTCGAGTATTTCTGTTTATGGATTCATTCTCATTTCGGTAATCGGTGGTTTAATATCGGGAATAGCTCTGCTCGGTATTGCAATCGCCGTATCCATTATCGGCTACCGCAGAAAGTGGAATCTGGATAACGTCTCATCACCCATAATAACCTCTGCTGGCGACATGATAACTATACCCACCTTGTTTCTGGCTGCTGTTCTGTTGCAAAAATCGCCTGATGCATTTGTAACGATACTTTCAACGTTATTCGTTTTTGTAGCGGTTTTATGTCTCGTAAAAGGTCTGAAATCCAACGACAGCGCCGTAAGACGTATTCTCATAGAAAGCATCCCGATGCTTTTTCTCTGCGGTATTCTCTGCACGTTCGCCGGGATAACATTAGACATACAGTTAAAGAGTTTAATTGCCATTCATGCTATTTTAGTCATCATTCCTCCTTTTTTGGGCGAAAGCAATGCGTTAGGCGGTATATTAAGCGCCCGTCTTTCTTCCATGCTGCATATCGGCACAATAAATCCACAACGAGTTCCTGATAAGCTTGTAGCCTCTAATTTCGCCGTGATATATCTCTTTTCCATCTGCGTATTTCTATTTGTCGGTGTATTGTCCTACTTCGCGAGTGTTCTTATCGGCATATCCAGCCCGAGCATATTTGAAATGCTGTCTATCTCGCTTTTAGGTGGTGTTCTATGCACAACTTTTCTTAATTTCGCTTCTTATTATATCGCAATTCTATCTTTTAGATTTGGACTGGACCCGGATAACGATACTATACCACTAATAACCAGCTTAACAGACGTAGTAGGTGTATTGTGCCTTCTTTTTGCAATGTTTTTAATTCTGTAAACGCACTTTTTCTTTTTAGAAAAAAGAAAACCTGTGCTAAAAGAAAAAAAAACTTGTTTCTTTAGTCAAGCTTTCTTTTTAAGAAAGGTTGTTATGCAACTCCCTACGAAATATAGCGCCGGATGCAAGAGCATAGATGAGCTGTTAGGTGGTGGCTTTGAGTCCGGCACCGTTACCCAGTTATACGGCGAGGCGGGCAGCGGAAAAACCAACATCTGTCTCCAGGCGGCGGTGGAATGCGCAAGAAAGGGGAAAACGGTAATTTTTATAGACAGCGAAGGCTTTTCTCCTGAGAGATTCTTACAAATAGCTAACGCTAAGCCCTTACAGGGCTTGCGGGGTCGTGGGGCGGAGCCCCACAGTGCAAACACAAACGAAACTTCAGAAACTGTAGAACGCATAGCGCAGAGGATTTCAATCTATGAGCCGCATAGTTTCGAGCAGCAAACGTCATGCATAGACGAGATTGAGGAGCTAATAAAGGAAAAAGAAGGGAAGAACGGGGTTGCACTCGTAATCCTTGATTCCGCCACCCTGTTCTACCGATTGGAGCTGGACGAGGAAAGGAGCATCTATTTGAGAAGAGTATTGGCGAACCAAATAATGCATCTTTTGGAACTCGCTCGCAGATATGACCTTGCAGTTATAATAACAAATCAGGTGTATATGGACATCGAGGATGGGAATTTACGCCCTTCGGGTGGATATGCGCTCGAGCATCTTTCTAAGGTAATCGTGCAGCTTGAGAAGACTGCGGAAGGGCGAGGTAAAAGAAGAGCCGTCTTAAAGAAACACCGGTCTATGCCTGAAGACACGTCATGCGAGTTTCTTATCACGGGTGATGGGGTGGAATCAAACCGGTAAAAAAAGGTTTTGGGGTAATCAAAACCTGATTTGTAATTTTTACTGACCAATCAAACCCCCGACACCAACGTCGCCATACCCACCGCCCCGGCATACTGCGAATACGGCGGTACAATTATCTCAACGCCGAGGATATTCTCAAATTCTCGTTTCACGCCTTCTATCAATGACACGCCGCCAACAAAAATAATCGGCGGTCGCATTTCCATCTCCTGTATCTGGTTCTCATATACCTGCTCAGCAACGGAGCGACACGCAGCAGCCGCTACGTCTTCCCTCTTCACGCCAGAAGCGAGAGCAACGACAAGGGCTTGTATCCCGAAGACCATACAATAGCTCTGTAACTCGTACCGCTCCTTCGAGTCCATCGCAAGCCGCCCCAGCTCGGTAATGTCTGCATCTACTCTACGAGCGGCTATTTCCAGGAACCTACCCGACGACCCAGCGCAAATACCGCCCAGATTAAACGTATTTGCTATCCCATCGCGCATTAGAATCAGCTTGTTGTTCATTCCACCCATGTCTATTACCGTTGCATCGCCTTTATGACGTTTGGAAAGTAAAGCAGCTCCTTTTGATACCACGCTCACTTCCTCTAAATTGAGGTCTGCCCCCAAGTGTTCGCCCACAAGTTCTCGCCCGTGCCCGGTTACGCCAACCGATTCTACGCGCTCTATACCCGCCTCTTTTAACGCCGCTTCTATCGCATCATCCGCGCTTTTTACCGGGTCTGTCGTTGGCAGCCACCCCTTCCCTATTATTTCATTATCTCGCATCACCACGACCTTTGTAGTCGAGGAGCCGGAATCAACACCCATTGTAACCCCCTCTTGCTTCTCACGCATCAAAAGCGTCTTCCTTGTTATCAGCGTCTTCAACGCCTCTAATCGTGAGTACAGCTCTATCTCCTTCGGCTTCTCCACGTTTGAGTATAATATCACCGGCATGTCCGTTCTCTCGTGCAGAAACCGCCGTATCGTGTCTTTTACTATCGTTCCCTCCGAACATTTGAAACAGGTAAGCAGAAGAGCACCTTTTATCGCCGGGTCATCCAGCATGGATACCGCACTTGCCATCATGATGTTTAGAGACGGGCTTTCCGCCTCGAATCCAATCTCTTTACACGCCAGTTCCACCTGCGACAACTCCATCTCAGGATAAACCAGTTCGATACCTACGCGCTCGGCTATGTCATTAAGCATCCATTGAATTCCGCTGTACTCCGTCCCGCAAGAAATCTGTGCAACTCTCGCCATTTTTATCTTATTTTTTCTCTTCTTTCGATAATTGCTCTAAAAACGTCATTACCTCTGTGACCATCTCTTCTATCCTTTCTCCACCTTCATACCGCACCTCCAACGTCGGTATCTCGCGCTTCCTTATCAAGAACTTGAAGAATTCGTCAGCGACGGCACAGCCCATACAGCCGTAAGTGGGTGGCGCATCACTCAGTATTATCGAGGCTTCTGCTTTCTCCAACAGCGGAGCGAGCAGTCCTATTCTTCCTTTTAACCCCGCGGGTTCTTCCACTGATACATATCTCAGCGCCCTTTTCAAATCCTCTTCGGTGATGTTTATCGGCGGTGCGTCTATTTCCGCATCCCTCACGTGCTCTCCTATTTCACGCATCAATACTAACGACTCATGCCCTCCCCTTTCCACTAAATCCGACAGAATCATACTATTTGGCGGATACACCAGTACTTTCATTTTCATCTCCTTCTTCCCCCCTCTTCTCCTTCTCTCTCCTTTCCTCTTGTTTCTGTTAGTTAATATATCCATTAAAATTAAAATTAAAACTAATTTTTGGTTATTAATTAATTAATGCAATGGAAGAAGATAAACCTTTCCTTTTTCCTTTTCCGTCAATAAGAGAAGGGCAAAGAGAGTTTATGGAAGACGTAAAACAGGCTGTAGAGGGAGGAAACATCCTCGCGGCTCATGCGCCTACCGGGATAGGAAAAACCGTTGCCGTTCTCGTTCCCGCGTTGCAATACGCCGTTCAAAACGATAAAACCGTCTTTTTCCTCACGTCCAAGCGCAGTCAGCATAAAATAGCGATTGATACACTCAGATTGATAAAAGAGCGTGCGAAACTCAATTTCGTGGTTGTTGATATTATTTCTAAGCAATCTATGTGCCCACGAGCAAAAGCGGGGTCAATATACCGTGAGTTCTACTCGCTATTCAGTGAATTTTGCAGGTCCGAGCAGAAGAACCGGCGATGCCGTTATTTCGTTAATCGCGATGAAGAAGCGCAGCAGCGTATAAGAAAAGAGATAATGCACGTGGAGGAACTGTATGACTGGTGCAGTTTCAGAGGTGTATGTCCCTACAAGGCGGCGTTGGAAGTGGGTGAATCCGCGGACGTGCTCGTTTGCGACTATAATTACCTTTTTTCATCGGATATTGCAGAAACGGTATTAGAGAAAATCGGGAAGGGGTTGGAAGACGTCATTGTAATCGTTGATGAAGCGCATAACCTCCCGGACCGTATAAGGAACAATCTCAGCAGTGAATTGCGTATGAGCACCATAACCGAAGCTGCACACGGGCTCCGGCACACAAATCGCGAGATATACGGCAACCTTATGGAACTGGAAAGGATTTTCGCGAAATTGGCGATGGTAGCGCGAAAAAGCAAAAAGGAAGAAATGAATGTGGACAGGGATTTTCTGGTGGGCGAGATGGAGAAGGTTTTGCGGCGGAGAATAGTAGCGATGAGTTACGGTGACTTTGTAAACTCACTCCGAAACACTGCAGAACGTTTTGGGGGTTCGGAAACCGCTAAAAACACAAAATATAAAGATGAGGCGCTGCAGAGGAACATTCTCAATATCGCCGATTTCCTCGATGAGTGGAGAACAGGCGAGAAATGCTTGAGGATATTTTCGGTTTCGCAGCACAATGAAAATCCGTTCCTGCACTTCAAGTTGCTTGACCCTTCTATAGTTAGCGAGCCGGTATTCGCAGGGGCGCATTCAACCATAATGATGAGCGGCACGCTATGCCCGGCAGAGATGTACGCAGAGATTTTAGGCGCATCTTCGGATAGAATCAAAGGTAAAGAAATAGTTCTGCGTGAGTATAACTCGCCGTTTCCCGAGGAAAACCGGTTGATTGTCGTTACAAAAGGGCTCACAACTAAATATACGAAAAGGGGCGAGGAGATGTACAGTAAGATAGCGGGAAAGATAGCAGAAGTGGTGGAATACGTTCAGGGCGGCATGGCGGTCTTCTTCCCTTCGTATGCACTTCAAAGGGACATAGCAGCATATTTACCGGAAGAAGTAAGGAGAAAGGCGATAGTAGAGAGAAGAGAGATGAGAAAGGAAGAGAAGAACAGGTTGTATGAACAGCTGAGAGAGGACAGCGGGGGGATATTGCTTGCCGTGCAGGGCGGTTCGTTTTCCGAAGGCATGGATTTCGAATCCAATATGCTAAAGGCGATTATCGTGGTTGGACTGCCGTTGAGTCCGCCTACACTGGAGGTAAAAACGGTGATAGGATATTATAGGGGTGAATTTGGAGCGGAGAAGGGAAAGCTTTATGGTTATCTGTATCCTGCGATAACAAAGGTCTTGCAAGCGGCAGGCAGGGGTATAAGAAGCGAGCATGACCGCTGCATCATCATTCTAATGGATTACCGGTTTGCTCAGTTCCCATATAAAAACTGTTTTCCTGCGGATTACCATGTGGCGCTTACAGATAGGGCGGAGGAGTTCGCAAAGAGCTTTTTTAAATATAGAAATGCGAAACTATAGTCATTCCGAAATTACACCTGATGCTGCTTTGCTTTTTGCTCCTGATTGCTATTTGTCTATCTCAGGAAGTGAGTGATTGTGGGGAAACTACAACTACTATTACTCTTCCTCAAGCCCTTCGAGTTCCTCGCCGAATTCCTCTTCTACTTCTTTCTCCAGATCACTACCAGCGCCTAAAGCTTCCTCTATCAGTTCCTTTACAAAATTCCACTTCTCAAATGCCCTCTCCTTATCATTAGGGAAGGTGTACGTCTTTCTCGCCCACTGGCTGTCTACTATCTTTTCACCATCCATTTTTTGCACCCAGTGCGTTTCCACGGAGATAAACTTCCCATAATCTCCCTCTTTTACAAAACCCCTCAATACTTGCCTCGGAGTCCCATCCTCATTTCTCATAATCACTCTATACCCTGCGTCTTCCAATATTCTTATACGCGGTTTTGTTTCGCTCATATTTTTTCTTTCACCTATATCCCAATAAATTTATATTTTCTGTTGATATATAAATTAGACGAATTCACTTGATAAATATACCGTTGTTGGTTATGGTTATTTATCTAAAATTGGCGAATGATATTTTCGTTGCGAACGCACTCTGCGTTCTCTGCGGTAAATTTTGAAATGTATGTGACATTGTCAAAATGCGTAAATCCCGATTATATCGGACAAAATAGCACTTGCCGCTTCGATAGGTCCCGCACCTTTTCCAATGACCGTGATGTCACCTGCCAAATCCGTCTTTATGGTTGCTACGTTCAACGTGCCTTCAACGTTCAGTGGGTCATCCTTTGGGACTAACCTGGGTGCAACTTTAAGGCATTCTCCGCTGCTGCCGCCGTCTACTTCTCCTATTAATTTTATTACATAGCCCGCATCGTCAGCCAATTTCAACGCCTCTGATGTTATTCCAGTAATGCCCGATACTTCTACATCCTTGTAACTCACGTTTCTGTCAAAAATAGAGTTAGCTAAAATCACGAGCTTCACTGCGGTGTCTCTCCCGGCAACATCGTTAGAAGGGTCTGTCTCGGCTATTCCTCGTTCCTGCGCTTCCTTTAACACGTGTTCGTAGGGCAGTTTCTCCTCACGCATCCGTGTTAAAATATAGTTGCAGGTGCCGTTCAAAATGCCCTTTATGGATATTATCCCATTACCTGCGAGATTATCATTTACCAGCGAAATTATCGGCATAGCACCGCCCACGGAAGCCTCAAATTTTAGTTCCTTCCCTCTGCTCGCTGCGAGGTCCATCAACTTCCCGTACTGTAATGCCAGAGGACCTTTATTCGAGGTTACCACGTGCCTATCGGATTCCAATGCGGTATTTATATGCGTCAATCCCGGCTCGCCGTTCTCGACATTGGTGGGCGTCGTTTCTACCACTATCTCGTGCTCTACATCCTTTATCATATCCAGCGTTGTCATATCTTCCGCCGTTTCTCCTGACTTGAATTTTCTTATCGCGTCTTCACTCAGGCCATTCTCGTCCACCACGGCACCCGGCAAGTCCGCTACGCCGACGATTTTCAGATTTATGCCGTACTTTCTCGTTATCTCTTCCTGTTTGCGCCTTATTACCTCTGCTACACCCCTACCTACGTTACCAAGCCCGATTATTGAAATCCGTACTAATTTTGGTTTTGTTTTCATTGTATGTACATAGAGTATAATTTACTTACTTCTATTTAAGACGCAGATTAACACGGATTTACGCGGATTTATTTAAATTTAATATTGTTAATTTTTATTATCTGTGTTAATCTGTGTCTATAATTTTTTTCCCTATTTTATCTTTACATCCTCTTCTTTGTTCACGCCCGATTAAATAGACGAGATAATCATAATCCCCTTTTTGCTCACCGTACGTTCTAAAATGTTCAACGCTTCCTTTAGTTCCTCTTTACCTATTGCGCTGAGCGTAACCGAAGCAGAGGACTTCTTATCCACACCGGGCATAGAAAGAGAAAGTTCCACCACTTCCGCAAATCCCGTGCTGTCTATGCTATCTATCGTCTCTCCCAAATCCGTATGCACTATATGCCCGATTAGCAAAACCATCATTGATTCCTTCAGCCGCTCTTTTCCTATCCTTACTACGTTCACGTCCCTTTCTTTTAACCGTTCCACCAACCGGTCCAATCCCTGTTCTTCTATTTCTAATGTCAGTTGAACCGGTATCCGGCCTGAAGGCGTCTTCTTGTCCCGTTGATGCAGCACGCTGAGAATGTTACCGCCAAGGTCGGATACGGGCTTCAATGCGAGCACTAACTGACCCGGTATGTCGGTTAGTTCGATGTCCATGGAGATTTTCATTTTAAACCTCTGCTTTCACTCCTTTTATTTCCAATTTAGACCCACATTTCGGACATTCTGTTATTCCAACTATTTCCCACTTTTCTTCTTTCCACCCTTCTTCCCAACTTTCTTCTGCCATAATATCCTCTGGTTTTATTTCCTCTGTAACCATATTACTCTTTTTTCGCTTTTCTCTTATATAATTTTTTCATCGTCTCTGGTGCTTCATATGCACTCAGCACTATAAATATATCTTTTCTTGCCAAGCTACACAAACACAGCCCCCTCCTATATCTCCACCCTATCAAACAGCCTCTTCGGCTTTTTCAGCGGTTGGCCGCTCTCTATCGGCGTCATCATCTCATCAAGCATCACCGAATGCACGTCGCTTTCCATACCCAATTGCGACCACACCTCTTCCATCTTCGCAGGCATCACCGCTTCCAATCCAATACAAACGGCTTTTATTAGTTGCAGCACGTTCTTTACTATCTCGCCACATCGTTCTCTACCCGCATCACCCTTTTTTATCAAATGCCAGGGCTC
>QEXZ01000065.1 GCA_003160755.1 Methanomicrobiales archaeon | reverse complement strand
GGGCGATAAAGAAAGTGAGGGAAGAGATGGGGCTGACCAATGTTAAGGTGATGGTTCCGTTCTGCAGAACGCCAGAGGAGGGGAGAGAAGTAATAAAGACAATGAACGAATTCGGATTGAAGCAGGGAGAGAATGGATTAGAAGTGTACGTGATGTGTGAAATCCCCTCGAACGTCATTTTGGCAGATGAATTTGCGGACGTGTTTGACGGATTCAGCATAGGGTCAAACGACCTGACACAACTGACTCTGGGTTTGGATAGGGATTCCGACCTCGTGGCACGCTTATTTGACGAGCGGAACGAAGCAGTGAAGAGGTTGGTGAAGCAGGTAATAGAAGTTGCGCATGCACACGAGCCAAGGAGAAAGGTAGGGATTTGTGGGCAGGCGCCGAGCGATTTCCCGGAATTTGCGGAGTTCCTGGTGGAATGTGGGATAGATTCAATGTCGTTGAACCCTGATGCAGTAATATCAACGCGGTTAAATATAGCAGAGGTGGAGAAAAGGGTAAAAAAATAAATCGTTGACACCGATTAACGCAGATTCACACAAACCTTTTTGCAAGCAAAAAGGTTTACAAAAAACACGATGAAATGAGCAATGCCGTTAAAAATTTGTAAACTTCATATACAATAAAAAATGAGATGAAAGGGTAAACAGAAATGTATGCAAAGGTAAGAGCGATTGATGTAGTAAGAGTGCCGCCAGAGCGACTGGGTGATGAATTGCGACCTACGGTAAAAGAGGTGTTACAAGATAACCTGGAAGGCAGGATGGATAAGAAGATAGGGATGGTAATTGCAATACTGGACGTTGTGGATATGAAAGAAGGAAGGATAATAATAGGAGACGGTGGCGTCTATTACGAAACGGTATTTGATATGCTCGTTTTCAAGCCTAAGATGCAGGAGATAGTAGAAGGAGAAGTAGTGGAGATAGTAGCATTTGGCGCTTTTGTGGCGATAGGACCGTTAGATGGATTGCTGCACATCAGCCAGATTACCGACGAATATATTTCGTATGATGAAAAAGGCGAAAAGCTCGTTACAAAGGATACGGGTAAGACATTAGGAGAGGGGGATAAGTTAAGGGCAAGAATAGTTGCGATTTCGCTGAACGAAATGGACCCGGGGGATAGCAAGATAGGATTAACAATGCGGCAGCCTGGTTTGGGTAAATTAGAGTGGATAGAAGAAGAGCGGGAGAAAGAGAAGAAAGGGGAACAAGAAAATAAATTATAGACACAGATTAACGCAGATTAACACAGATGAAAGAATCAATGCCGTTAAAATACCACTGCCTGCCAGTTCAACAAAAGAAAGAAAAAATCCGTGTAAATCCATGTCTTGACATAAATAGAAGGAAGCTATAGATTATATACAATAAAAGAGAAAAAGAGTTATGGAGAAAGCGTGCAGGGATTGTCACAGGATAATTGAAACAGGAAAATCGGTATGCAAATGCGGCTCCAATTCACTCAGTAGTGACTGGAGCGGATATGTAGTGATTACAGATGCAGAAGGGTCAGAGATAGCGAAGAGATTAGGGTATAAAACAGAAGGAAAGTATGCGTTGAAAGTGAGGTGAAGAGAAGGCGGTAAGAAGAATGGAAATAGAACTAACAAAGAAGGATGATAACCTCCTGTTGAAGAGGAAGGAAGTATTTTTCAGGTTAAAGCACGACGAAAAGAGCGAAACGAAAGGCGCTTCGCCAAGCAGAGCCCAAGCACGGGAAGTATTGATAAAAAAGCTTCGGTGCAAGCCAAATCTGCTCGTAATAGACAAGATACAAACGGAATTCGGGAAAAGAGAGACGGTGGGCTATGCCAAGGTATATGAAAATGAGGAGCGGCTGAAGGAAATAGAGCGGGAATACATATTAAGAAGGAATTTCGGCAGTCAGGGCATAGACACAGGCGAAGGAGAAACTCAAGGCGAGAAGGAAGGAAAAGAGGGACAAAAAGAATGACTGCAATACATAAGTTTTACGAAGTGGTAGAGGAAAAAGGAAAAGCGAAGGGTGGATGGAAATTGGAAAGGAAACGGAAGACGTGTCCAAGATGCGGGGCGGGCGTGTTTTTAGCCGAGCATAAAGACCGATATGCATGCGGGAAATGTGGCTACACGGAATTCATAAAAGCCAAAAAAAGGTAAATTTCACCGCAGAGCACACAGAAGATAGCGGTTTAGAGGTTTGGATGTTTAGCTAACGAGCTGAACCGCTAATAAACTAAACCTCTAATTTCGCGCTCTCCGCAGTGATAAATCACTTGATTTTTAGACTGTGCCGTTCAGTGTTCGGCAGCGCTATATCGGCACCTAAATTGCGTATATCCACAAAGAAAGAAGGATAAGAAACTTCAGCACATTCTGCCCCTTCTATAACTGTTTTCCCGGTGGCGGAGAGGGCAGCAATACACAAAGCCATTGCTAACCGGTGGTCGTCATGGGAATACACCTTCGCAGCTTGTAATCCCTTTTTTTTCCCACCTTCTATTACCAACCCATCTTCCTTCTCTTCTATCCTCACACCCATTTTTCTCAGCTCTTCGGCCAGAAACCGCAATCTATCGGTCTCTTTATACCGCAGATGAGCAGCTCCTGTTATTTCTGTCGTGCCTGCGGCAACCGCGGCGGATACGGCAATGGTAGGCACCAAATCAGGGTTCTCTCGCATATCCACCTTTATGCCTCTCAGTTCACCTTCTTTCGTTCCTTTTACTTCAACCACTCCGCTCTCCTCAGCCCATTTTATGTCAGCGCCCATCTCACGCAATATTTCCACTATTCGTGAATCACCCTGTGCAGAAGGGAACAAATTTGTTATTCTCAACTCGGAATCAGTGATTACTGCGGCTGCTAACAGATAAGAAGCCGATGAAAAATCGCCGGGGACCGTGAACCTTCGTAACTCATATCTTTTGCCTCCTTCTACGTGAAAAGCATAATCGTTGGACGAGCGAGAAAAGGGGATTTTCACTCCTGCTTGTTCTAATACTTCAGCGGTCATTCTCATATAAGGCACGGAGGAGAGATTATTTGCAGCAATATAAGAAGGTTTATCTGCAAGCGGGCAGGCGATGAGCAATGCGGAAATGAACTGCGAGCTAATAGAAGCATCCATAGCGGTTTCTCCGCCTTTTAACTTTCCTTTTACCTCTATTGGCGCTGTTCCATCACCTTTTATCGAAATAGCTTCTGCGCCGAGGTCGTTCAGCGAATTGAGCAAAGGCGAATTTGGGCGCTTTCTTAAGGACGCATCGCCGGTTAGAACCGTAGTGCCATCGCATAAAGCGGAAATAGCGGTGAAGAATCGCAGCGTGGTGCCCGAGTTTTCAGCGTTTATCACGACTTCAGGTGTTCTCGGTTTTCCGTCTGTGCCTTCTACCGTTATTTTCCTCACAAGCTCATCGTATTCTACAACGGCACCCAGGCATTCTGCGGCGTTAATTGTAGCTTTTGTATCCTCAGAGATAAGAGGGTAAAAAATATCGCTTTTTTGCGAGAGCGAAGCTATTGCAATAGCTCTATGCGTGTAGCTTTTAGAAGGAGGAGCAGTTATCTCACCTTTTATCCCTGACTTTCGCACTGTTGCGTTCATACACTTTTTCTTTTTAGAAAAAAGAAAACCTGTGCTAAAAGAAAAACGTACGTGTTTAGCTAACCACAAGATTACACAGATTTTCACGAGAAAATATGAAGACATAAAACATAAAATGTAAATCTAACCAATATCTTCTGCGTAGTACCCTCTTCTTGTGTTAATCTCGTGAAATCTCGTGGTTTTTTTCGCCTCAGCTAAACACATACAGAAAAACAAAGAGAATGTTTTTACCGAAGGTAAAAAAGTTGTTAGTAAACGCTTTCTTTTAAAAAGAAAGGGTTTAACGGAGTCGCTGGGATTTGAACCCAGGTCGTCAGGTCCGGAACCTGACAGGATATCCAAGCTACCCTACGACTCCTGGCCAGTTAACATTATATTTGTAAGTATGGCATCAAAAGTTTTTCATTCCCTCAACTTTAAAAATTACAAATTCCAGACATCAAAGTTCAAATTTCTCGGTATCACCGTTTCCTCAACACTTCTATCCCGGGCAGTGGCTTTCTCAGAAGACACCTCAGGAATGCCCCTCCTGCGAGACTGACATGGACATGGTCCATTTCTCCTTTATCCATCCCTACATCGCTTATCGCCGCTGATGTATGTCCACCACCGAGCAGCGAAAACGCGTCAGAATCCGCAATTGCTTTGAAAATCTCTTTTGTACCTTTTGCAAATCCTTCCTTCTCGAATGCTCCCGCAGGTCCTTTCATTATCACCGTCCGCGCATTTTTTATTATCTCTCCGTATTTCTCACATGTTTTCTCACCTATATCGTATATCGGCTGGTTTGCTCGTACTTCATCAAGCGGTATCTCCTCTCGCTTACCATCTACTTCAACCGCAACGTCCCAGGGATATTTTATTCTCCTGCCGCCTCGATTCGCTATCCGCCTGGCTCTACCCACGTGCTCAAAAAGCTGGTTATCCACTTTCAGTGGAATGACACCTTTGGCATATAAAAAGAAGCTGCCTATGACTCCCGTTGTGAGTATGCTATCCACACCCATCTCCAATGCAAACTCCATTATGTCAAACACTTCTTCTGGTTTCGCACCGCCAAGCACGTAAACACAGGGTCTTTTTATGTCGTTAACGGCTCTTTCCAGCGCCCTCAATTCACGCTCCATTAATCTTCCTATTCCCGCATCCAGCACCTGCGGGAAGCCCACCACAGACGCATGCGACCGGTGGGCTACCGAGAAAGCGTCATTGATGTATATATCAGCAAGCGGAGCGAGGCGTCGCACGAAAATAGATTTTGCATGCTCCTCGGGCGTTTTATCCAGCGTTTCCTCTGCAAGCATTCTCACGTTGTCAAGCAGTAAAACATTTCCATCAGTCAGTTTTTTTATCGCCTCTATTGCGGCAGGCCCTATTATATCGCCAACGTATTCCAAATCCACAAAATTCCTGAGCAAATGCGCATGCTGCTCCAACGGCAGAAAATCATTACCACCTGCACGGCCTTGATGTGCGAGAACGACAACCTTCGCATTTTTCTCCGAGAGTTCACGTATCGTTTTCGCATTCTCTTCTATCCGCTCCTTCATCTCCACCTTCCCATCTTTAACTACCGAGTTCAAATCAGCCCTGAAAAGCACTGTTTTTCCTTCTACGTTGAAGTCATCTATTGTCAAAAACCTTTTTAGCTGTCCCTTCATTTTCCTTTATTTCTACACGCCCTTCTCCTCTATACGCTTTATCATATCCACCACTCTGCATGAGTAGCCCCATTCATTGTCATACCACGACAGCACTTTCACTAAACTGCCGCTGCTCCCGCCCTTGTTATCGCTTATCACACTCGTAGATAGTGCATCTACCACGGAAGAATATTTTGTTCCCAGATGGTCAATAGAGACAAGAGGCTCATACGAAACATCAAGGATTCCTTTTAGAGACGTTTTAGCTGCTTCTTCAAAAGCGCTGTTCACACCATCACGCGTAACTTCTGCTCCCAGTTCTGCTACGAGGTCAACCACAGAAACGTTAAACGTGGGAACACGCATCGCTATTCCGTCCATTTTACCTACCAGAGGAGGTAACACAACGCCTATAGCCGCTGCTGCTCCCGTTGTCGTGGGTATTATGGACATAGCCGCAGCACGAGCCCTTCTCATGTCTTTATGCCGCCCATCAAGAAGTTTCTGGTCGCCGGTGTAGGCATGCACAGTAGTCATAAAAGCGCGAGTTATGCCAAACTCGTCGTTCAATACCTTTGCCACGGGCGCCAGGCAGTTGGTAGTGCAGCTCGCAAGCGAAATTATATCGTGCTTTTCATGGTCATACATCTCATCATTGACGCCGGGAACAATTGTCACGTCCGGGTCTTTTGCCGGTGCGGTTATTATTACTTTTTTGCAACCTGCATCAAGATGTTTCGATACATCTTTCCGCTCCCTAAACTTCCCTGATGATTCTACAACCACATCCACACCTAAATCATCCCATGGCAACTTCCCCGGGTCGGTCTCTGCGAATATCTTTATTTCCTTTCCATTCACAACTATCGCATTCGTGCCCTTTTCACCTTTTATCTCCCCTTCCTGCACGCCATGCACAGAATCATACTTCAACAGATGTGCCGCCCAGGAAGGTTCCGCGGCATGGCTGTTTATCGCCACGAAATTTATGTCCGGGCTATTACGTAGCGCCGCTCTGAATACAATTCGCCCTATTCTCCCCCAACCATTTATCGCTACTTTCATCATGTGTATCTATTTGCAATTTATATTATATAAAAATATGCAATGTCGGTTATAATCATTCTGAAAAGTATTAACCACAAGATTACACATCGTGGGCTCTGCCCACGTCCCCGAAAACCCTGAAAGGGTATATTTCACGAGAGCAACGTAATAGCAGCAATAACTTTTCCGTGTTTCATTAGCGATTTTTTCCTCTATTAAACGCTATATCTAAGCACCAAAATCTAAACAAATGAGATCACATCAACCCATTCTCTATCAATGTCCTCATCGTTCGGTCACAGGCAGTGGTAGCATGTGAAACCGCTCTTCCAAGGTTTGCATACGCCGCATCATAATCTCCTTCCTCTATCTTCCTTTTTACATCCATTACTTTTTCTTCTACCTGCATGAATTCTTGCATTCCTGTTGCGTTCAGTGCTATTCCCGTCTCGGTGAACAGCCCGTCAAAGAAAGCAAACATTATTTTTTTTGCCCCCTCTAATTCTAATTCGCTATCCTTCAGCGTCTCTACCACCGCCAGCATCTTAGAGCTGATTATCAACGCTGATTTTATTCGCTCTGCGAATTGATAACCTATTATCTCCTTTTTTGTCATTTTATTGTAATTAATTGTAATACACATTATAAAAGATGATGGACGCACTCTTGCCGTTACTCTTACTCATTGCTTTTTCGATGCTCGGTGTGTTGTTAGGCACGATAACCGGGCTTGTTCCCGGTTTCCATCCGAATAACGTCGCCTTTATCCTTCTCGCCATCTCGCCTGCGATATTAGCGAAACTACACTTTTTAAATGCTCTTGTCGTCCACTCGGAAACCACCATACTTGTCCTTGTTGCTTCTATCATACTTGCTGCTTCTGTGGCGCACACGTTTTTGAATTTCATACCTGCAGCATTCATCGGGGCTCCGGAAGGCGACACCGCACTTTGTGTGTTACCCGCGCATCAGCTATTGTTGGAAGGAAGAGCCTACGAAGCAACGGTTCTTTCTGCGACAGGCAGTTTTGGCGCTGTTGTTTTCTCGTTTCTGTTACTCGTTCCCTTTTATTTCGTCTTCTCGGCTTTTCAGTTCTACGAAATAATCCAGAGCCACATGCTGTACATACTAATAGGCATATCAGCATTGCTAATTCTCACAGAGAGTTTCAGCGAAACGATGGAAGCATATCAAGCCATTCTCCTCTCTTTATTTGTGTTTCTACTCGCTGGATTGTTTGGCTATCTGATACTGGACATGCCGGTGCACGCACCATTCTTTTTTCGCTCTACTATGCTATTTCCTGCACTTACCGGTTTATTCGGACTCCCAACCATTTTATACTCTCTGTTTTATACGCCAGATATACCGGAGCAAAGGATAGAGGAGCCGGAACAGGAACCCGGAGAAATCGCAAAATCCGTTGTATCGGGCTCTGTTTTTGGCTCTATGGTCAGTTTCCTGCCCGGTATCACTTCGGCACATGCAACCGTGATGGCGATGCTTGCAAGAAGAAACAGGCAGCCAGAGCAGGTAATTACAACTTTAAGTGGTGTCAACACGGCGAACGTGATTTTCTGTCTGGCAACGCTATTTCTCATTTCCCGTGCGAGAAGCGGTACAACAATTGCGATAAGCAACCTATTACACGTTCAACCCTGGGAAATGGTCATTCCGCCTTTAGCATTGATTTACCTGCTGATGGTGGTATTAATGGCATCAGCATGCTCTTTTTTCATCACAAAATACATGGGGGAGCAATTTTCACGTTTTTTCGTGAAACTACCTTATCGAAAGATACTTATGGCTATCGCAGTTTTCCTTTCTGTGCTTGTTTTCATTTTTACGGGTGTTTTAGGATTGTTTATTCTTCTCGTAGCAGTTTGCATAGGTCTTATCCCAATTTATTTCGGCGTCCGAAGAAGTAATTGCATGGGCGTGCTTCTGGTAAGTATGATAGTTTTTTATATATAGTGTGCAATATATTAAGTGGTGATAAGTGTGAATTCAATAAGTGAATTAAGGGAAGGGATGAAAGGGATAGAAGAGTTGAGGGAAGATGAGGATGTACAACAGTGGCTTTCGGGTGCTGAGCTGAGAGAATCAACAATTCCAGGCTATATGGTGGGACTTCGATATTTTTGTGGATACACGGGAAAGACGCCGCGACAGCTTATAGAAGAAGCAGAGGAAGAGTTGAGTATGCCGATGCGAAGGCGAAAGATAAAGAAGTATTTGGGTGGTTTCAAGGATTGGATGAATGAGAAGAGTGTAAAAGA
>QEXZ01000064.1 GCA_003160755.1 Methanomicrobiales archaeon | reverse complement strand
ACAAGAATCCTGAAGAACTGCTGACCGAAGCAGGGATTAAAGCTATGGAATCGGTTGATTACGGCTTGAGGCGTAAAGACATCCAGGCATGCTATTTCGGCAGTTTTCTTTATCAAGTTACCAATAAGCTTGCGCTCGTGCCAGGATACATGGCACGGGAACTGGGTATGAACATTCCTATGAGCAACACGGAAGCAGCTTGCGGCTCCGGGGGCTCAGCACTTTACAATGCATGTCTCGGTATCCGGGCAGGCGAGTACGATGTTGTCCTGGTGGGCGGATTTGAAAAGATGACCGACCGTTCGGAAAAAATCCTTGACGACCTGATGTTTGCAGGTGACTCACACGAATTTGATGCCGGCTACACCTTTGCAGGTCTGTATGCATCTATGATGGCAAGGTACATCCACGATTACGGTGATGCGGACGGCGGCGTCAAGTGCCGTGAAGCCCTTGCTTTCGTCACGTGTAAAAATCATCATCATGCCATTGGCAACGAGTACGCCCAGTTCAGAAGAGAGTTTACGGTAGATGACGTGCTCAAATCACCTTTAGTTGCGGACCCCATTCGCATGTTGCACTGTTCGCCTGTTTCAGACGGTGCGGTAGCGCTCGTGGTCGTCAGCCCCGAGGTGGCGAGGAAATACACAGACACGCCTATCTACGTGGTGGGGAGCCAGCAAGCCACGGATGACGTGTCCATCAGCAGCCGAGAGAGCCTCACGGGAGTCAAAGCGACAAGACTGGCAACGGAGCAGGTTTTGAAAAGAACTGGCATGACGATGCGAGATATTCAGATTGCTGAGGTTCACGACTGTTTCACGATAGAGGAAACGTTCTTTCTGGAGGATTCAGGATTCTGCAAGAAAGGAGAAGGCTGGAAGATTATTCACGACAGTTACGAATCATTTAAATTTAAAGGCTCGAAATCGAAACACATCCCTTATGTGAATGGAGATAAAGAAATGGTGGTCAATCCCGGCGGTGGTTTGAAAGCTGACGGGCACCCGGTAGGCGCTACGGGTGTCAGACAGGTCTACGAATGTTTCAAACAACTGAGAAACGAAGCAGGTGGAAATCAAGTAGATAAGGGAGAGCTTAATGTGGCTTTATCACATAACATAGGCGGCACGGGAGGAATCGCCACGGTTCATATTTTGATGAAGGAGTTATAATTACAAATGAGCGAGCCAATAACAAGGAGGAGAATACTCATTGATTATAGAATCCGAGCAGCGAAATGCCTCGGCTGTGGTCGAGTTTACTTCCCGCCAAAGTCATTCTGCGATATAGAAGGAAGGAAAAGCAGGATGCGTGAGGTAGACCACTTCTACGAGCATGGAACGCTCTTATCGGGTAACGTCATCCGGGGACCCACAAGAAAGTTCGCGTATCTAAAATCATTCCTATCCGGGATAATTCATTTTCAAAACGATAACCTAAAAGTCCCGGGCAGAATAACTGATTATGTCCCTCCGCCGGAAGAGATTGACGTCACAGAATTCATTGGCAAACCGGTGGTGCCGCGATTTAGAAAAATCTACACGGATGGAGCAAGTGGTCTCATTTACTACTCAAGCTTGAACTTCTCTTTTGAAGACGATTACTATCCATTTCAGGAATACAAGCCAGCATCATCATCATCATCTTCAAAAAGAGGGGACAAAGGCAAACCCGGAATCGTTGGATACGGCGTTTACCTTCCTAAGTTCAGGATAAAGAACGCACCTCCGGGCGCACAGGGTGTATTAGAAAGGACTTTACCCTTTGCTGATGAGGACACTACTACTTTTGCCGTGGAGGCGGGCAAGAGAGCGCTCATGCACAGTGCCATTGACGGGGCGAGGGTGAAGAAGTGTTTTATCGGTTCCGAGTCAGCACCTTATGCGGTCAATCCGTCTATGTCCACCGTTTCTCAGGTGCTCGAGTTAGGCGAGAAATACGAGGGTGGGTTCTTCTCTGGTGGTGTTGACGCGCAGTTTGCCTGTAAGGCAGCGACGGATTTGTTCATAGATGCTGCTGCTTTAGTTGCATACCCCACGTTCGGCGGCGAATACGTTATGGTCATAGGTGCCGACAACTCGCAAGCTGCGGCTGGCGACCCGCTGGACTATACTGTCGGTGCAGGTGGCACCGCCTTCATCTTCGGTAACCGAAAGGAGGAAGTCATCGCAACCTTAGACTGCTATGTTCCTTACACCTCGGACACACCCGATTTCTATCGCCGTGATGGAGCGAAATACCCACAACACGGTGGCAGATTCACGGGAATACCCGCCTACTTCAAACATGTAGGGACGGCTATGCGAGCTGCGTTGAAGCTAAGCGGTCTTGCTCCGGGGGACATTCAATATGTTGCCAACCACGCACCAAATGCTAAGTTCCCGTACCAGGTGGCTAAAGACGAAGGTTTTAGTAGAGAGCAGATTGAACCTGGCCTGGTGGTGAAACACATAGGCAATTTATATTCGGGTTCGTGTCCCACTGCTTTAGCCGCTGTTCTTGATATAGCCGAACCGGGTGATAAGATTCTTATGACGAGTTACGGTTCCGGGGCGGGAAGCGATGCTTATGTCTTCACCGTTACCGACGAAATAGAACGCAGGAGAGAAAAGTTAATCACCGTGAAGGAGCAGATTGAAAACCCGCACCGGCAATACGTTGATTACAGCACGTACCGAAGATGGAAAGAAGGTAGTTAAGATTTGAGATAATGGGTGCAAAAGGGAAAGGGTATGGAAAAGCAAGTGGTGCAGGGACAGTAATAAATGCAATAGCGACTTATAAAGGCTCTGCTTTTGGCATTGACCTATGGACGTATGCGGAAGTGGAGTTAGGAGACGATTTCAAAGGCATAGAGGGAGAGATAGAGGTGGAAGGAGAGGAGAGTGCTGATGCTGATACAAGATTGATAGAGAGATGTGTGGGGTCGGTGCTGAGGAGGTTCGATTTGCCCTTGCGTGGCTATGTACGCACGAGAAGTGAGATACCGGTTGGAAGTGGATTGAAGAGCAGCAGCGCAGCGGCAAATGCCGCGGTGGTTGCTACGCTGGATGCGATAGGTGAAGAAGCGAATGCGCTGGATGCGATAAGAATAGGTGTAGATGCTGCTCTGGACGTTGGCGTGTCAATAACAGGGGCTTTTGACGATGCCTGCGCTTCTCTGCTTGGGGGGTTTGTAATAACAGACAATAAAAGGAGGGAATTGATAAAGCGGACAGAGAAAGATTCTGAAGTTCTCGTTCTTGTTCCGCATGAAAAAGCGTTTACCGCAGATACCGACGTGAAACAGTCGAGATTAATAGCCCCCTGGGTGAATATTGCGTACGAATTAGCGTTAGAGGAGCGGTTTGAAGATGCGATGACGTTAAACGGTTTTTTGTATTGTGCGGCATTGAATTTTGATCCGGAGCCGATGGTGAAGGCACTGGAGTGTGGAGTGCAAGGAGTGAGCTTATCGGGGACGGGACCTTCTTTTGTTGCATTGGTAGATGATGAAAAGGGAGAGAGATTAGGTGAGGTGTGGAGTGGATTGGGGGTTGAAGGGAAGATAATAAGGTCAAGGGTAAACAACAAACAAAACTTTTCTTAGGATGAAAGAAAAGAGTTTATATGTGAACAGCAGCGATAATCTTAAGCAAAATTAACTTCATAGGTGATAGCAATGGTGGATAAAGAGGGACTGCCAGAAGAGGGGAAAATATGGTACAATGGAAAGTTTGTGGACTGGAAGGAAGCGAAGGTGCACGTTCTCGCGCATGGTTTGCATTACGGGTCCGGCGTTTTCGAGGGGATAAGATGCTATGCCACGGATAAAGGTTCGTTTATTTTCCGCCTGAATGAACATGTGGACAGGATGTATCAGTCAGCGGAGTTGTATAAGCTGAAAATACCGTACCCGAAAGACGAGTTTAAAACTGCGATAAAAGAAACGGTTCGTATAAATGGACTTGATGCGTGCTACATAAGACCAATCGCTTTTTATGGCTACCACCACTTGGGTGTGAACCCGGAAGGCTGTCCTGTGGATTGTGCAATCGCAGCATGGCGATGGGGTACTTATCTCGGCGAGGCGGCGTTAGAGAACGGTATAAGATGCACTTTCTCTTCATGGCGTAGAATAGACCCTACTACACTGCCCGTTACGGCAAAAGCCACGGGACATTACCTTAATTCGCTGTTAGCCGTGCTGGACGCAAAAGAAAGAGGATTTGACGAGGCGATAATGCTCGATACTAATGGACACGTGGCAGAGGGTCCTGGTGAGAACATATTCGCAGTTAAAAATGCAACTCTGTACACACCTGCGGTAGAATCATCTATTTTGCCCGGTATCACCCGTGATTCGGTAATTGAACTTGCACAGGATATTGGTTACGAAGTGATAGAGCAGCCCATAACGAAGGAAGAACTGTTGACTGCGGATGAAGCCTTTTTTACCGGTACTGCCGCAGAGGTATCGCCAATACGTGAGATAGACAATGTAACGATAGGGGAAGGTAAACGAGGCGAAGTAACAGGCGTAATCCAAAAAAAGTTCTTTGATGTGGTGAATGCAAAAGAGGCGAGGTATATGGGGTGGCTGGAGCCGGTGCGTGTATGATATGTGCAGGAGTAAAGAAATATAGCCATTCCGAAAATTATAACCACAAGATTACACAGATTTTCACGAGATTATTTATAAACTTTTTTTGTTTTTTTCTTTTAGCACACTTTTTCTTTTAAAAAAAGAAAAAGTGTTGTGTTAATCCTGTGGAATCTCGTGGTTTATTAATTGCAATTTGTTACTGGAAGGACTATAAAACTCTTTTAGAACCGCAATAGTCGCTATCTCAGTGGAAGAAAAAAGAGAATAACTACAATAGCCATCAACACAATCGCTAAAATCATCACGAGCTTTAATGCGGTGACGTCAGTGCCAAATATAATGGGTATCGGGCCAATCATAATGACGCCACCGCCTCGCACACCTGTTTCTGGCTTTTCCATGCCATCCCCAAAACCCGTTTTCCAGGTCTGGTAAACCATGCTAAGCATCCCAGCGAGGATGACCAGAATTCCTATGAACACGAGCAAGAAACCCAATGTTATTATTTTCATTATAATTTTATAGCCATTCCGAAAAATAACCACAAGATTACACAGATTTACACGAGATTATTTATAAACTTTTTTTGTTTTTTCTTTTAGCACAGGTTTTCTTTTTTTTTAAAAAAAGAAAAAGTGTTGTGTTAATCCTGTGGAATCTCGTGGTTTATTAATTGCAATTTATTACTGGAAGGACTATAATCCTTTACTCGCGCTTCTTCATCACACCCCTTGCCGCGAGTATGCCCGTAGCTGCGGCATTAACTATGTCCCGTGACAGACCCGCACCGTCACCCGCGACAAAAAGTTTGTTCACCGACGTCTCCATGTTTTCGTCCACTTTTATCCGCATTGCGTAGAATTTTATCTCCGGAGCATAAAGCAGAGTTGAATCCGACATAACACCGGGTATAATCTCATTCAGCTTCTCCAACCCTTCTATGATGTCCATCATGATTCGGTGCGGCAGCGCCATAGAAATATCGCCCGGAGTAACGTCCATCAGCGTGTTTTTCACTAAGTTCCGCTCTATCCCGCTCCATGTTGACCTTCTCCCTCGTCTTAAGTCGCCCATTCGCTGTACTATCGGTTTTCCACCGCCGATTGTGGTCGCCAACTTTGCTATTGACCGCCCATACCGGGTGGTATTTTCAACCGGTTTTGTAAGCTCCACACTCACGAGGAAAGCGAAATTAGTGTTCTCGGACTTTTTCGTTTTCATCGAATGCCCGTTTACGCCTATAAAATCGTCATATACTTCCTTAACTATAAATCCTCGCTCGTTCGTGCAGAACGTCCTTGCAAAATCGTCATAACGTTTCGTTCTTATGTGAAACTTCGGGTCGCGGTTTATTTTTGTCACAGGATTCATGGTTATCGCAAGCACCTCTACTCTCACGCCAACGTCTATACCCGCATATTCTGCTTCTATTCCGTGCCTCTTTAGCATCTGCTCGACCCACGAGGCACCTATCCTGCCCGGCGCTACTATTGTGCATTCGCTCCTTATTTCGTCTCCTTTATCCGTTATCACGCCTCTGCACACTTTTACCGTTACGCCTTCTTCTCCTTCCTCCTCATCCATAATAAAGTCAGCAACGCTCGTATTCAGCATAAATTCAGTGCCATGTTCCGTCAAATCATTCTTAAACGATTTTATCACTTTTTTCGTTTTGTCCGAGCCTATATGCCGTTGATTTATCTCTACGAAGCTAGCACCAACCGAAGCTGCTCGCCGTTTCAATTCCTCTACATCCTCCTCATTGCCTTTATACAGCTTATCGGGCATGCCATGCTTAAGAAACACGCGGTCTACTTCGTCCACAAGCTGCCACGCGGTTTTATAATCGCAGAATTCGGTAAGGTCACCACCTACGTCAGGTCGGATATTTAGCGTGCCATCGGAAAATGTCCCTGCACCGCCCACTCCGCACATTATGTTGCACTGCGCACAGTTAATACAATTCCCAAACTCTTCTACGGGGCAATGTCTCTCTTCTACGTCCTTGCCCTTCTCTATTATCAGGACTCTCATCGCTTTATCCTTTAATTCGTTCGCGGCAAATAGTCCTGCAGGTCCTGCTCCTACGATGATTACATCGTAATAGTCCTGTTTCATTTTACGGTATTAGCGAGCCGGGAGGGATTTGAACCCCCGACGGGCAGGTTAAGAGCCTGCTGCTCTACCTTTCTGAGCTACCGGCCCAGCTCAAATTAATTTTACGCACAAGAGTTAATTAAAGTTTAGTGCATATAACTTATTGTTTGTATCTTCGCAATAAGCAAAAAAGAAAATAAATTGTTGACACAGATGAAACGAGCAATGCCAATGTCACATCTCAAAATTTACCGCAGAGAACGCGGAATTAGAGGTTTCGTTTATTAGCGTTTCAGCTCGTTAGCTAAACATCCAAACCGCTAAACCGGTAATTGAGTTAGCACAGGATCACGATAAAAAGATAGCTGAGGTAAACAGCAGCCAGTACGCACGCCTCTTTTTTGCCCAGACTTTTTCTGAACATAATTATGCCCAGAAAGACGAACACCGATACTAAAAGGTAGATGGCTGATAGCCCGATGTTACCATAAACAGGCGTTGCAGCTACGAAACTAAAAGGCAAACCTATCCCAACCAGAATATCGAATATATTGCTTCCAACTGCGTTTGAAACCGCTAAGCTCCCCATACCCTTTCGCGCTGCTTCCACCGACACGAAAAGGTCGGGAATTGAAGTTGCTACCGCGATGATAATCAAGCTGAAAAGTGCTTCCGATAAACCTAAAGAACCCGTAACAAAAACCGCAGAGTTCACCATTATATCCGCACTCAACGCAATACCTACAATCCCTATGCACGTATAAGCAATTGCGCGGCTTGTTGGTACGTATTTAAAATCCTCTTTGGGTACGAACTTCCCCGCGATTGCATCCTTGAAAAGCCAGATGAAATAGACCACATAAAGTAAGAACCATGTTAGCGCCTCCCAACGTGTCAAAACCCCGTCCATAATCGCTGCTATCGTAACCGCCACGGCAAGCAGGTAATAGAGACCATCCCTTTTAAGCACACGCTCATCGAGCACGCATTTTTTTACCCAGAGTGAGATGGCAATCAATAATGAGATATTAAAGATTGCCGAGCCAACAATCGTTCCCATACCAATGTCCGGATGCCCTTCGACAACCGAGAATATCGAAGTCCCCATTTCTGGCGCACTGCTCACCATTGCGGCTACCGAAGCACCTGCAACTGATTCAGGCACGTTGAATCGTTTAGCGAGAGAGCCCAACCCACTCACAAAAAGGCGCGTCAGATAGAAAAAGGCTATAAAACACCCTATCAGGACAAGAACGGCAATCGCTACTCCTGACTCATGACTCAACAATCTATTTACTCACCTCTCTTCTCGTAAAAACAATCTCGGGTTCATGTTTTTAAGTAAAAAGGGGATTATATAAAATACTTGGATGTAATTAGAGAACTTGTAGTAGAAGATGAATCACATCATCTACTGTAAAATTGAAAGTTCCACTTAGAACATATCGTCTGGCAAGGATCTGGAGGTAAGAATGTCCCCATTAATGAGAAGAGGCTTTATAAGGACTTTGCAAGCTTTATGAATTATTTTTCCGCAAGTTTTTTTCCTGTCCCTTTATCCCTCCTTCTTTAAATACAGGATAAAATAAGTCCCTCAGCTATGAAGCCTGATAAAGCGGATAGTCCCCAATAAACCACGAGCCTAATTCACGTTTTATCTCCTCAATCCTTTCCTCTATTTCTCTTCCGCCTTCTACCTCCTCTTCATACATATTCTGAAGTAGCTTCATAACCTCCTTTAACAGTCTTCCCATCTCTATCTTGTTCATTCGTATCACCCGTCGTTTCATCCTTTATTTACAACTCTGGAGAACGAAAAAACCTCTTATCCCTTAATAGAGAAATATATCCGATAAAAGCAAGAAATAGCGTGATAGAAAAAAGTATAAGCTCGATTAGTTTGACAATGTCACATTTAATAAACTTTATATAGCCTATACTTCTACTGCAAAGCATGTGTACTAAAAAAAATATGAATCGGTATTCGATCCCCAACGATGGGGGCTACCAAACGG
>QEXZ01000063.1 GCA_003160755.1 Methanomicrobiales archaeon | reverse complement strand
GTTCAGGAAGACGAATCCTATGAGCAGGTCCACGGCAAACTCCGCCATGCAACCTTCTACCGCCCTGTCCTTCAGCTTTGGTATCCATGTCCTGCCGAATCTCTTGCCGAATATTGCTGCGGAGGCGTCCCCTATCGTTGTCATCAGTATAGCGGCTATGGCTATCTCCTTGGAAAAGACGCTAATAGCTATTATAGCTCCCATGAGGAAGAAGACGTTACCGCTTAATCTATCCTTCTCATTCTCTCTGTAAAGTTTGTGAAAGAAGGGCAATTTTAGCCTGAGGTCAAGCCTGATGAACTCTACCTCCAGGAATAGTATCAAGAACAAGGTCAAAGGTAGCAATATCGCCTCTTTGGGCAGAAAGTAGTAAAATATAACTATCAGCACGGAGGTTACGTGTACCGCCTTTCTCTGGAGTTCCCTTTTCAGACTGAATTCTTGCGTTGCCATGTGTTTTAATGCCTTCTTCCTCTATGCATATAGTTAGTCTATTTGACAGTAAAAAAAATCATATCTTGAACCGCAATAGTGCTGCAATTCCTCCCAATCCGTTTAACCTCTTGCCTGGCTCGAACTCCGTGCTGAACACCACTATTTTTCCCCTTTTTCTTTCCACATCTCTAAGCAAGCTTTCTATTTCCTTTTCCTCCTCCTCTCCTACCCTCGATGCCATGAGCTTTTCATCGCTAATCAGCAGCGTTTCTATCGCGCCGTACTGCAGCGCATTTCTCACCTCTTCCTTTCCATATACCGCCTTCCCCCCTTCCTCTTCCTTGCTTATCTCTTCCATTAGCTTATCAAGCAGCTTGACTTCACGTGTCAGTCTCTCCTCCCTTTTTAACCGTTCCACCGCGCCTCTTTTCAATACTTCTATAAATCCCGCCGTGCCGATGCTCGAAGTCTGCTCCGTTCTCGTTCTCTTCGCTAATTCCGTATCCTTCTCCTTTAAGAAAGCAAAGAAGTCGTTTTTTACGAAACCCGGACCTGCAATGATTACCGATTCCGCAGCCAACGAAACAAAGGAGTTTTTTAATTGCTTTAGCACGTCATAAAAAAAGTCGTTTTTACTTTCATCACCCCGACCCATGCCTTTTCCCGAACTGTATCGTATCGAAAAAAGCTCATCCACTCCATACTGTCTTACCACACCAGCAACTGCTTCTCCGTCCTCTATGGTGACTACAATTACATCAGGAGAAGCCACAGCTTTTCCCGCTTCTCTTATCCTCCGTAGCTGGTGTTCTTTCCACGTCTTGATGATGGACAGCTCCGTACCGGGTTCGATGTTAAAGGTATGATAAGAGCCCAGTTCCGTATCCAGCCCTTTCTCAATCACACCTTTTATACGTAATCTACGAGAGAACTTGTGAAACTCGACACTTTCTGTTCTTATGCCCAATCTAAGCGGTTTCTTCTCTGTTTTATCCGGTCTTATCTTATCGGTTGCCTCCTCCAACCTTCTATACGTAAGCGAATAAACGAGGTCCCCCGCTTCTATTATGTGCTTGAGGTGCCATAAATCGTCTAACGATTCAGGAATTAGAGAAACTTCCCCTGTTTTCCTATCTGCTCTTTTATCCTTTATCTTCTTTTTTAAGACTTTCATTAAACCTTTTCTTATTTGTAAAAGAAAAGCTTACCAAAAGAAATATTTTTCTTCACGCAAATCATGTAAGAATAAGTCAGAAAGTTTATATGGTATGTCCTCTTATACCGCTTACACCGATAGTAACCCCAAAGTATGATCGAAACAGATATTTTCAGCGTGGTATTTTGCACGCATATTCTAATTTATGCATGCTACTCAGATATAAAGAAAAGAAGCGTGACAAACAAGCTTTGGCTGCTCATGATAGCCGCAGGAATTCCTATTGTCACCTACAACATGTTTATTTCTGGCATGCCTTTCCTCACCCGTTTTATTTTCTCCCTTTCTTTCACCTTTGTTCTATCCTATCTATTTTTTAGATTCAACATTTTTGGTGGCGCCGATGCGAAATGTCTTATAGCTATTTCCGTGCTCATCCCGGTGCATCCCAGTTTCACTCTCCTTTCCTATCACTTCCCAATTAATTTTAATTCTTCCTTGATGACCGACCCTTTTCCTTTTGCAATCACCACGCTTTTTAATGCCGCTTTTGTCTCTTTAATTGTCCCATTCTCCATATTTTTTTATAACTTTTTGCATTTACGCCGCGAAGAGCTAAGAAAAAACATTAGTTCGGCATTTACCGGCTACAAATTGCCTATTGATGCGCTTACAGATGCAAAGCAAAAGAATAAGCATGTAAGGTTGGTTCATTCGTACGAGGAGAAAGAGGGAAACTTAGAAAGAAGACATTCATTCGGCGGTGTAGAAATAGATAATGATGTGGTGGAAATGCTTAGAGATTATCATAAGCAAGGAAAGCTTGGCGAAAAAGTATGGGTTACGCCTGAGCTACCTTTTATGCTCTTCATTACTGCCGGTTTCTTTATTTCTCTCTTCTATGGTAATTTAATCTTTCAAAGTCTGTCCTTCCTATCTCTACCATGACTAAGACGTATATGCTCAATAAGGCGTGGGAAATCCTAAATCCTAAGCATCGTGGGCTCTGCCCACGTCCACGCAAACCCTGAAAGGGTTTAATCATAAACAATTTCCAAATCCAAAATCCCAAAAGAAAGGTTTGTTTAGACCGGGGCTCTGCCCCGGTAACCCCGCAAGCCCAGTACGGGCTTATTTCGTGTTTAGTGCTTTGAATTTATACCACAAGATATTGAGCAATTACCCGCATCCTATACTATACTATACTATACTATACTATACTATACTATACCATCCCACCTACATCCAGGATGAACGCAACCGAGCCATCGCCGAGTATTGTTGCACCTGCAAACTCTTTCCTTCCTTTGAGCATTCCTTCCAACGGCTTGACTATTATTTCTTGCTGACCAAGAAGTGTGTCAACCATAACTCCAAATAATTTCTCGTCTCGTTCCACCACCACAACGGGACCAATCCTATCTTTATCTTTGTTTCCCGGGACCGCGAAAATGCTTTTCAGTCTCAGCAGCGGCAGAACATGTTCCCGGTATCCGAACATTTCTTTTCCTTCAACGGTTTTCAAATCCTTTTTACCAACGGCTACTATTTCCCTGACAGAATCTAATGGAATGGCATATATTTCCTTTTCCACACCAACAAGTAAAGATTGAATAATAGCGGTTGTCAAAGGCAGACGCAATTCGACGTTTGTTCCCCTACCTTTTTCTGTTGATATTCTGACGCTTCCTCCCAGTGATTTGACTTTTGATTTCACCACATCAAAACCTACGCCCCTGCCTGAAACATCGGTGATTTTTTTTGTTGTGCTCAGCCCTGACGCACCCAGGAGTTCATAGACATCCCCGTCACTCATCCTTGATGCCTCCTCCTTGGTTATGATTTTTCTTTCTACTGCTATCTTTTTTATTTCTTCTATATCCATTCCTCTGCCATCATCCTCGACTGAAATGACAACATTGTTCCCTTCTCTCCGCGCGCTCAATATGACCTTTCCCGTATCCTTTTTACCCGCCTTTTTCCTGTCCACCGGTTTTTCTATTCCATGGCCCACCGCATTACGCAGCAGATGCATTACTGCATCATTTATCTCATCAAGCACAAGACGGTCAAGTTCTATCTCCTTACCGGATATCTCGAAATCTACTTCTTTCCCGGTTTTCATGCTTAAATCCCTCACGGTTCTTGGAAACCTGTCAAATATGTATGCCACCGGGAACATGCGCATCTCCATTACCCTGTCCAGTAGTTCTGACGTGAGCCGGTGTGTTGTGGCTGTTATCTCATTGAGTTCAGGAATGGCATGTTTTGATGCTATCTGGAGAAGCCGCATCTTTGCTATTGATAATTCCTCAACAAGGTTCTGCAATGCCTGTATTTTTTCTATGCCTATTCTTATTGCAGGACCGACCTTTTCTTCCCTGCCTGCCTCCTCCCTCTCCCTTTTCTCTTCTGCTCTAACGGTAGATATCGATACGTCAACAGCTTCTCTTCTCGGCAGAATATAATCCAGCTTTTTATACAGTGCTGTAAAATCCTGCTCGACCGTTTTTCCGGATGCCACATCTTCGACAAACGTTTCAAGCCCGCTAAGGCATTCTAACAGAACGTCAATTGTTTCTGTCCCTTTCTCAATTTTTCCCCCTTTCCTCAGCACGGCAAGCACGTTCTCCATCTCATGCGATAGTTCTTCCATGTCTGGACAACCCATTGTGGCAGCCATGCCTTTCAGTGTGTGCACCGACCTGAACGTTTCATTTATTGCGGCTGTGCTCTCTGGCTCTTTCTCCAACGTCAGCAGATTTCTACTTATACATTGTAGATGTTCCCTCGACTCGTTTATGAACAATTCCTTATATTTTGATACGTCAACCATTTTTATCACAAACCTCTCTTTAAAAAAGAAAGCTTTACCAAAGAAATTTGTTTTTCTTTTAGCACAGGTTTTCTTTTTTTCTAAAAAAGAAAAAGTGTCATAGCATCCCTATTATTTCATCCACAATATCCGGCAGTGATGCAACCTTGTCCACAACACCCATCTCTATTGCTGCCTTAGGCATACCAAAGATAACACTTGTGAGCTCATCCTGCGCAATAGTCGAGCCTCCTCTTTCCTTTATTGCCCGCATACCCTCTGCACCGTCTTTTCCCATACCGCTGAGCAGCACGCCAATAACCTTGTCCTCGTATGCTTCGGCTGCTGATTTCATTGCTACGTCTATGCTTCCCCTACCATCCACCTTTGGTCGCTCATTTAATCCCATCCTACCGTTTTTTACAACTATATGATAACCTGACGGTGCAACGAATGCCTGACCCGGTTTTATGGCATCCCCATCTTCCGCTTCTTTCAATGCGATAGAACCCTGCCAGCTCAGTCTTTCTGAAAAGCTTTTTGTGAACCCAATTGGCATGTGCTGAACAATCAAGACAGCTAAGGGGAAGGTTCTGTGAAGTTTCGGAATGATTTCTAATAGTGCATTCGGTCCTCCTGTGGATGCACCGATAACCAGGACTTTTTTGTCGCTTTTTGGCGGTATCAACAGTTTTTCTATGAATCTTCTTTCCGCAGCCTTGAAAACCATTTTTTCCGTATTTACGGTTGAGGCAGCTCTGACCTTGCTTATCAGTTCATTCTTCACTTCTTCTATGTCTAATGAAATGGTTTTGCTGGGTTTTGATACAAAGTCTACTGCGCCGTACTCAAAAGACTTCACGGCAAGGTCCGCTTCTATTTTGTCCATGGCGGTGAGCATCACAACAGGTACCGGGGTTTTCGCCATTATGTAGCACAAAGCAGTTAATCCATCCATTCTCGGCATCTCTACGTCCATCGTTACCACATCGGGTCTGAGTTTTTCTGTTTTTTCTATTGCATCTAAGCCGTCCCTGGCAGTGCCAACTACTCGTATGTTTGATGCCGAATTCAGCATTTCCGATACCACCTTCCTCATCAGTGATGAGTCATCCACCACCAGCACATCTATCATTTTGCCCCTGGGATGCAAGATCCAAGATGCATGATACAGGATTAGGTTTTATGACCGGATTCCACAGCTTTGATGAAACGCAAATTTCGGCAAGCTAAGGCTTACCTTGTGAATTTCAATTGCCAATTCATGGCTCAATTGATATATTTCCAGATCCTTATACGTTTGAAACGCCATCTCCCTTCCTGCATCTTGTACCTACTCCCTTTCCCTCCTTCTCAGCATTCTCTTTAGTTTCTTTACGGTCCCTCCCTCCATTACAAAGTATATATCCCCTTTCATTTCGCCATCCATTTTTAATTCTAAAGCCACGGCCTCCGCTAACGGTAAAGATTTGAACTCATCGTAGCCGACTATATGAGCAACCGAAGGAATGACAGGCGTATTACGGGAAAGAAAAGTGGGGGTCTCACCGAGAGGAATAGAAACAATATTGGTCATCTCCTCGACCATGTCTAAAACATGTTTATGAGAAATCTCCGGAATCAACTCCCCGTACATGTCTCTTGTAAGTCGGCGTGCGATTTCGAATGGAAATATAAGGTATATACTGCCAACCAGCTCACTTTTCTCTCTTAACCCTATCCCGGATATAACAAAATCCTTTCCTATTCTTAATTGCTGAGCTGTCCAGTGGATGGATAGCGATTCGACTTTAACCAGTCTGCCAATAAAGAATTGCAAATAAATCAGGGACTTTAAAGCGGCAATCTTCAATATTTGCTCCAGCATCACTTTTTCGAAGCTATTTCCTTCTTCTCCCATTTCAGTCAACTTTACCACCTCCTTTTCCAACCCTTTTTTGTAGCTCGTATCTTGTATCCCCCTTTATTCCCCCATAACCTCTCTTATCTTTTCTGCAATTTTATCTTTTGAAAACGGTTTCAAGATATAGCCTTTTGCTCCTATCTTCATCAAATCCGCAAATATACCTTTGTCTTCCAACACCGTAACCATCAATATCTTCGCTTCAGGGTCTTTATCAAGTATCGCCTTCGTCGCTGCCATTCCGTCCATAGGTTCCATTACAACGTCCATCAACACCAGGTCGGGTTTGAGGCTCATATATTTTCGAATTGCCTCTTCACCATCAGCGGCTTCGCCTGTGACTTCAAATCCCGCCTCGGTTATTATGCTGCCAAGAACCGTCCTTATGTATGTAGAATCGTCCACCAACAGTATCCTTACCTTTTTCATTTCCTTTTCCATTTCCTTTTCCATTTCTTATTTGTTCCTCTCCTTTTTATAACACAAACTTTCTTTTCAAAAGAAAGTTTGATCAAAGAAACATTTTATCCTGCATCCTTACCCTTCCTCCTTCACCAACACCTGTTTCAGGTCAAGTAAGATGATTTGTCGGTTCTCAATCTTGCCCACGCCCATCTGATACTCCTTAGAAATCCCCGCTGTAACATTCTTAGCCGTTGCGTCAATGTCTGTTACAGAAATCATCAATACTTCAGCAGCATCAACAAGCATGCCAACAGGATTGTCCTCAAATTCTGCTATAATTATCCTTGAATCCGCATCTATCTCCTTAGGCTCGAGATCAAACCTTTTCCTGAGGTTTATGACTGTTGCCAGGCTGCCCCTGAGATTTATTACGCCCTCAATAAAATCCGCGGAGTGAGGAACCCTTGTAATTGTTGGTATCTTTATAATCTCCTTTATGTTCATCATACCCACGCCGAATTCCTCATCTCCAAGTTTGAAGATTACATAAGGTTTCGTCTCCTCTGCATCTGCATTTGCACCTGCACCCGTTCTTTCCTCTGGCATACATTATCGCCTCCTTATTTATTTGGTACTTTTCTTGGCTGCTTCGACCACCACTGCTTCACCACTGAGTTTGAACATTGTTACGACATTCTGGAGTTCTGTGGCTATGCCTGTTAGCTCTTGACCTGAAGTTGTAAGCTGTTCCATAGCGGAGTTTAGCTGCTGGGCAGATGCGGCAGATTCCTCAGAACTTGATGCTGTTTCCTCAGCAATCGTGGCTACCTTCTCCACCATCTTTACAATAGATTCAATACCTGCTTTCTGCTGGGCTGCTGCTTCTGCAATCGCCTGGGCTGCATTTAATGTCTGCTGCATGGTAAACGAGATTTTATCACAAGCCGGTGGGCTTTTAGCTGTTGCTTTCATGCCTGCTGTTACAATTTCTGCCATTGTTTTCACTGCCTCTGAAGCAGATGCTACTTCCTCCTGTACAGACTTTATAAGTTCTGTAATCTCGTCTGCGGATTTTCTGCTGCTCTCTGCAAGCCTGCGCACTTCTCCTGCAACCACAGCAAACCCCTTGCCTGCCTCACCAGCCCTTGTAGCCTCTATTGCGGCATTTGACGCAAGCAGGTTTGTCTGTGATGCAATGTCGGTGATAACACCCAGTATCTTGGTAATTTCCTTAGCCCTCTGCGTCAACCCCTCAACTGTTGCTGATGTTTTCTCTGTTACCGCTGATATTTTCTGCATGTTTTCGGAAACTTCATCCGCTGTTTCACGACATGTCTGAGCACTCTCATTCGCAGCAGATGCTGCTTTGTTCACATCATCCGCCCTGCAAGATACATCAGTAGCAGCCTCTGAAATCTGCTCAACCGATCTGGATGCCACCTCTGTCTTCCGTGCCTGTTCCTGTGCACCCTTTGCTATCTGCTGCACTGATGCTGCTACCTGTATTGTAGATGTGCTCATCTCGGTACCTAAGGCTGCAATGCCCTGAGCGGATGAGGCAACAGTATTGGCGGAATCCCTCACCCGGGTAACAAGGACGTTGAGGCTGTCAACCATACGGTTGATGGTATCCTTCAGTTCCAGTAGCTCTCCTTTTGCATCCACCGTGATCTTTTGTGTGAGGTCACCGTTGGCCAATGCAGTGGCTACCTTAGCAATATCTCTAACCTGATTTGCCAGGTTTGCAGTCAGCACGTTCACATTATCAGTCAGCTCCTTCCAAACCCCCACAACGCCAGGCACTTCCCCCTGCGCGCCAAGATTCCCTTCTACTCCTACTTCCCGTGCTACCATCGCTACTTCACCGCCAATTCGATTGAGGCTATCTATCATCTTCGCAATTCGCTCACTTAACATAGCAGTCACCAGGGAAATAACCACAAACATAGAAGATCGAGCTAAATCATTAATAAACATAGAGGATCGAATCAAGTCATTAATATGCTCCGCTTCCATTCCAATAA
>QEXZ01000062.1:3660-8943 GCA_003160755.1 Methanomicrobiales archaeon | reverse complement strand
GTATAATAAAGATGTGTTCCTATGGATATTCACCACATCAATTGCAAGCTTTGGCACTTCAGCAAACATTGCTCTTCTAAGTGCATTTGCAAATCGCACGTTCACACCAGAAAGCACGAATGACACTTCATTTTCCCCTCGCTCCTCTATTTTTACTTCCATTTCACACGTTAATCTGTGTCTTAAACCCTTCTCCCTCTCCTTCCTCCCGGACGCTTCACAATGTTATGTGCTATCGGAGACACGTCCTCTATCTTTCCTATTCGCAGTCCAGCACGGGAAAACGCTCTTATCGCTGCCTGTGCACCCGGCGCAGTAGTTCGCGCTTTACGTCCCGGTGACGCCTTTACTTTCACGTGTATCCCTCTTATTTCACGCTCTTTTAGTTTATCTGCAAGTTGCGTTGCCATCTGCATAGCCGTGTACGGAGAACTCTCATCACGGTCCGCTTTGGCTATCATGCCGCCAGAAGCTCGCGCAATCGTTTCCGCACCCGTCATATCCGTAATCGTGATAATGGTATTGTTAAAAGAAGAGGAAATGTGTGCAATTGCCCATTTGTCGTCTGCCATCTTCAGTCAGTTCCCTCCTCTACCTCTCCTTTTTCCTTAGTAGTGGTAGGAACAGGAGCAGGCCCATAGTAGCCTATTCCCCTTTCCTCCTCCAAACTAACCATATAAGACGGAATGGTAACTCGCCTATCGTTAATTGCAATATGCCCGTGAACGATGAGTTGTCGAGCATGTTTCAGTGAATTAGAAAGCTCCTTTTTATGTACCTGTGTCTGCAACCTTCTTTCGAGGACGTCTTCTGTCCCCAGTGCTAGAACATCTTCCAGTCCCAAATCCGAGTCGGGACTTGTGCTCGGGCTTGGCACCTCCGTTTTTTCAACTTCCTTTTTAGATTTAGGTTCGGCTTTATCTTTAGATTCCGCTTCTGCCACTGCCATCTCCGTTTCCATCTCCATTGCCATTCCTATTCCTGCTTTTAATATGCCTCTTCTTCTCAGGCTTGTCAAAATCTCTTCTTTCTTTTTCAGCGTATGCTCCATGGGCTTCCCCCCTGCTATTTCCGCTAAAATCGCTCTTACTTCTCTCCGATACCTCTTTATGAAACTCGCTGCCTTCCATATCTCACGCTTGTTCTTCAGTCCGTACTTTTCTGCTAATTCCTTCTCCTCTTTTATCCTCTGTGCTACCCAGGGCCTTCTCGGTCTCTCGTGCCTTTTCTTTTTCCTCTTTGGATGTCCCATTTTGGTTACGCCTCCTTCCTTCCTGTCTTTGCTTTTGCAGCCGCCAATATCTTCTTCCTCATTACGCCTACAACCAATCCTCTTCGTCCTGTTGCTTTTGTTCTTTGACCTCTTACTCTCAGTCCCCGCTCATGTCTTATTCCCCGGTACGACCTTATCTTACGCAACAAATTTATGTCTTCCCCTAACTTCAACGGCAGGTCAGGTCCCATTATATGCATGTCTTCTCCTGTAAATATGTCTTTTTTCCTGTTTAGCATCCAGCCCGGTAATCGCTTCTTGACACCGCTAATTGCCGTCTTTAACCGCGCTATCTCATCGTCCGAAAGGTCCCCCATCTTCGCCCTCGAATCTACCCCGGAGGAAACAACCAACACGTTCGCTACGCGCCTTCCTATGCCCTTTATCCCGCATAGCGAATATGCTACGGTCTTTTTGCCATCTAAGTCCGTATCTAAAATTCGGACGATATGCCTGAACTCTTCCCTTTCCTCGCCTTTTTCCCCTTCTTCGCTCATTTCTTACTTACTTACTAACCTTTCTCCTCTCTTTTTTTTTAGCACAGGTTTTCTTTTTGTAAAAAAGAAAAAGTGTTGATTCGCCGAGGAAGGGATTTGAACCCTTGAGTTTCTTGCGAAACACAGGCTATCTGTTCTGTCCTATCCCTACGAGTTCCAGGCCTGCGCCTTACCACTCAGCCACCTCGGCTTAGGCTTTGCCTTTATCTTTATCTTTTGTTTTCCAACCTTTCATATATGTACCTTGTTTCATAAAGACTTTTTCTGTTTCTACGCATATTCCCTCTTCCGCTCTGCGCATTTCTTCCGAGTTCTTCTTTGCTCGCCCTATACTCACCGCTTCTCCTTTTCCTGTGTATAATACCACACGATTGCTTATATTTATTCCTTCTTCTATTCTTGCAATACCCGGAGCAGCAAGGTCTGCACCATGACATATCGCATCCACCGCGCTATCCTTTATAATTATACATGGTAAGTGGACTAATGCATATTCCATTGGCATAATGAGTTTTCGTAGAAAGCTTTCGTCTCCTTCCTCTCCATAAAAGACATAAGCATCCTTCAAGTCGTGCAGTTTTGTTAGAACCGCCTCGTCAAAAGGGAATGACTGCGTCCTTCTCAGTTCCGAGAGGTGCGCACCTACGCCAAGTGCGAGCCCGACATGATGGCAGAGCATTCGTATGTACGTCCCTGCTTCACAACCCACCTTCATCAGCACATTCTTGCCCTCTATTTCTTTTATTTCAATATAATGCACGGTTCTTATCCTTATTCTACGCTTGACTGCGGATTTCAGCGGTGGTCTTTGATATATCCTGCCTACAAACTGCTCGCTTATCTTCCTCACCTCTGCCGCTCCAATCTCGCCGTGCAGTTTCATCACGAACACGTATTCCTTATCGCCAATGAAACAATCGGCGGATTTCGTTGCTGTACCGAGCAAAACAGGTAGCACGCCTGTAACTTTCGGGTCGAGCGTCCCTGTATGCGCTGCCCTGTTTATTTTCAATATGTCTTTTACCCAGGCGACAACTTCATGCGATGTCGGACCCGCAGGCTTGTCTATGACTACCACGCCCCTTTCGATATGCTCCCTTATTGGGCGAGCTTCTGGTGCGCACCCGTATCTTGGGTCAGTAAAAGAGGGAGCTTTTTCCAGTTTGCATCTTTCTAATAACGGATGGTTCATCATTTTATAACAACTTATACAATGTGTCCCTTCTTCTTGGCGTTCTCCCTGCATCCTTTATCAGTCGCTCGAAGTCCTCTGGGCTCATATACTCACCAGCCAGGGAACCCGATAACCTTGAGATGCTCTCTTCCATCAGCGTCCCACCTAAATCGTTTACACCAAAATGAAGCATCCTCTGCACATCCGCCACCCCTAACTTTACCCATGATGCCTGCACGTTCACACAATAAGGATGAAGAATAACCCTTGATAGCGCGTGAACGTTTGCATTTTCCAAAAAAGAAACTTCTCTGTTCACCATTCGCCCCAATTCGTTGTTCTTTCGCATGAACTTCAGCGGAACGAACTCCGTGAATCCTCCCGTCTCCTTCTGTATCTCCCTTATCTTAAATATATGCTCTATCCTGTCCTCCACTGATTCGATATGCCCATACAGAATAGTAGACGTTGTGGGAATACCCAACCGATGCGCAGTCTTTATTATCTCCACCCATTTCTCTGTTTTTATCTTTCGCGGGCATATTATCTCTCTTATAGAATCATCGAGTATTTCTGCTGCCGTTCCCGGAACAGAACCCAGACCAGCCTTTTTTAATTCTTTCAACACCTCCTCTTCGCTCATCCCTGAATTTCTCGCTACATGGAATATCTCCATTGGCGAAAAGGCATGTATATGGACATTGAAATTCGATTTTATTTCTTCCACGATTCTGCAATAGTCCTGCAGGGTAAGGTCAGGGTGCAGCCCGCCTTGAATGCATATCTCCGTTGCATCATTATTCACCGCTTCTTCAACCTTACTCAAAACCGTGTCCATACTCAGCAAATATCCGCGCTCCTTCTCTTCTCTGAACGCACAGAACTTGCAGTTGCCTACACAAACATTCGTGAAGTTTATGTTTCGATTCGACACATACGTGACAATATCGCCTTTCTGCTCTTTACGCAGTTCATCGGCTAACTGGAACAGATAACCGGGATTAGCCGCTAAAAATACCGCATCTTCTCTTTCAATCTCCCCCTTCCTTATCTGCTCGTACAGGTCATCAAAATTCTCGTTCATGTCTTACTCGAGATTTGGCAATATGGGTTTACTTGTGCTGTCCTGCCCTACCACATCCCATCCTATTTCTCCCTTCCTTTGCCCGCTATTCCCGTTATTATATCCTTATTAAGGTCAAATACGGTTGCTGTATCTTTGCCATTTGTTATTTTTAGCTTCTTGCTACTGTCTATTTCACCAACGATAGCAGCTTCTACTCCCGCATCCCGGAATATTTTTATGCATTCTGCTCCGTCATCCTCGTTCGCTACCGTGAGTACAAATCCCGTCCCAGGATACATCTTCAGCCAGTGCTCGAAAGATATTTGTTGTTCGCTTTCCGCAACATCATATCTTGGATCTGGTACTGGTACCGGTATCTTATCCAGCTCCACTGTTGCTCCTACACCCGAACACTCGAGTAACATCCCAAATGTGCCCAGCGTGCCGGGATTGCTTATGTCCTTCCCCGCAGTTGCTAATTTTTTCTCTCCTATCTCCACCATTGTATCCAGCTGCTTTTTTATCTCAGCCTCGGACCGCTTTGTCGTGTTGTCCCAGGCCAAATTATAGTTGGGATACACTCTACCATCAAGGTCGACCGCGACTAATACGCGGTCGCCCGGTTTCGCACCGCTTGAAACTATGACACTATCGCACTTTACCATCCCTACTATTCCGACATCCAGCGCATTATAAGAAGTATCCGGGTGCAGATGACCGCCGACCATAGGCACGCCGAATTTCTTCACACCGTCCCCCATTCCTCTCCCCAGTTCTGCACAGATTTCCTTCTCCTGCGTGGATGCCAGATTCACCATTGCCAACGCGGTGCCACCCATTGCTGCTATATCATTCACGTTCACAAGCACAGCGCAATATCCCGCCCACCATGGGTCGGCATCCAGCAATTTGCCCCAGATACCGTCTACCGCAAGCAGAATGAGATTATCGCCGTTAATCTCGAGTGCCGCAGCATCTTCTCCAAATCCCACTATCGTTCGATTTCCTACGAGGTCTGAGTTCCCCAACCTTTTTACGAAGTCGCTTATGGCTCGTTTTCGCTTCACACCATCGAAGTTTCTCAAGTTCGCTGCCAGTGATTTCAACTCTTCACCTTCTTTTGCGCGCTCCATTTTTATCCCCTTACTCTTGCCCTTACCCTATCTCTTCTATTATTTCCTTTATTTCCCCTATATCTTTTATTCGAATATCGGCAACATCAAAAATCTTCCCCGGTCTGTCCCCTTCTTCCTGCAGTGATAATACCGCCATA
>QEXZ01000062.1:0-3560 GCA_003160755.1 Methanomicrobiales archaeon | reverse complement strand
CCCTTACCCTATCTCTTCTATTATTTCCTTTATTTCCCCTATATCTTTTATTCGAATATCGGCAACATCAAAAATCTTCCCCGGTCTGTCCCCTTCTTCCTGCAGTGATAATACCGCCATATCTGCCTCCCACATCGCAAGATAATCATTCCTATCGTCCCCCACCATTACCACTTTGTACCGCTCCTTCAACTTTCTTACTAATTCCCTCTTATCCCCTGGCTTCATCATACCGAAAATGTTCTCCGGAGGCATATCAGGCAGATAAGGCGCCATCTCGTCCCTTTCTATCCTGTCACCCGAGGCAACGAAAATCGCAACGCCCATTTCATGCAATTGTTTAAGTAGGTTTTGCGTTCCCGGGAAGAAATTTATACCACCTGCAATCAGGTATTTTATCTTTTTCGATACCACGTCCATAATCACGCCCACCCCTACTACGGGAAGAATATCGCACTTTCTTAAAAAGGACATCGTTTCATGCACATCCTCCAGTTTGACGTCTTTATCCCCTGAAATTGCTTCTGCCACTTCGAGGTCACTAATTCCTTTTTTCTTATAAACCACCTTAATTTCTATTTTTTTCTCACGAATCAGCTCAGACAGCTTTTTGGAAGGTTCCGCCTTTTCCAGCGTTTCTTCGTATCTTGTCTTTAAAATCGCCATCGCACCTCTTTCAAGACGGTCTGTGCAGGTTATTCCTGAAACCCTGCTCCGTTTTATCACGCCCCTTCCTATATTTTTTATAATCCTGAAAGGTGCGTATAAAACGCCGGCACCATCAAAAACAACCGCTAATTCCGTCATTCTAATTCTTGCACCGCTCCTACTCCCACACGTACGCCTTTTTTCATCACTATCCATAATTTTAAAAAAAATATTTGTGTTTGTATCAACTAAACTACACTACACCTATATCATATTCAAACATGAGATAAAAAGGGTAAGGGTAAAGATAAAGATAAAATGATGCAAGACCTGGTAACCGAGAGGTGGGAGGGCTTTCTGAAGCGCTATTGCTGGAACGAGCTTATAGAGATGTCGAATTCATATCCCGAAAAGCGTAGTTTATTTGTTAAATTCGCCGATATGGACACATACGACCCGAATCTTGCAGATATGCTGTTAGAAGAACCTGATGTGACAATTGCTTCTGCAACACAGGCGTTAAGGGAAATGGACATTCCCACCGGTGTCACGCTCGAAGAAGCGAATCTCCGTATAATAAAACTTCCGAGAAAGCTGAAGATACGCGATATTCGAAGCGGAGATATAGGTAAGCTGGCGGGTATAGAGGGGCTGGTAACGAAGGCGACGGAGGTAAGACCGCGAGTAGTGGAAGCGGTATTTGAATGCCCCTTTTGCGGACATATCTTTTCGGTGGAGCAAACAGGAGGGAGGCAATTCAAGGAGCCGAGGGAGTGCGAAGAGGCGAGTGGCGGATGTGGCAGGAAAGTTCAGCATTTCAAGCTATTGGTGGATAGGTGCAAATTCGCAAATACGCAAAAGATAAGGTTACAGGAATCGCCAGAGGAGTTGAGGGGCGGGGAACTACCACAAGCGATAGACGTAAATCTGGAAGATGACATTTCAGGTGAGATTGCCCCGGGCGACCGTATTATTGTTACCGGTATTTTAAGGTCGTATCAGCGCACGACACAGTTCGGGAAGACGCCCTTCTTCGATATATACCTGGATGGTAATTCGCTGGAGGTAATGGAAGAGGCGTTCGAAGAGATACAGATAACGGAAGAAGATGAGCGCGAGATAATGGAACTGAAGAATCAGCCGGACGTGTATGAGAAGCTAATAAGAAGCATTGCACCATCCATATATGGCTGCAACGAGATAAAAGAAGCGATGATACTCCAGTTGTTTGCCGGGATACCAAAGGAGCTGCCGGACGAGACGAGGGTGCGAGGGGACATACACGTGCTGCTCGTTGGCGACCCGGGAGTCGCAAAGAGTCAACTGCTCACGTATCAGGTGAAGTTAGCGCCACGTGGTTTATATACCGGAGGCAAGAGCAGCACTTCTGCTGGGCTCACTGCTGCCGCGGTTAGAGACGAGTTTGGAGAAGGACGGTGGACGTTAGAGGCGGGTGCGTTAGTGCTTGCAGATAAGGGGATAGCGGCAGTGGACGAGATAGACAAGATGAAAAAGGAAGACCGCGATGCGCTACACGAGGCAATGGAACAGCAAACGGTGAGCATAGCGAAAGCAGGGATAATGGCGAGGTTAAATTCACGGTGTGCGTTATTAGCGGCTGCGAATCCCATAGGAGGTCGTTTTGACCGATACGAGACAATTTCAAAGCAGATAAATATGCCGCCCACGTTATTGTCGCGATTCGACCTTATTTACACCATGATGGACCGCCCAGATGAAGAAATGGACACGAAGACTGCAGAACACATAATAGAGACGCATTACGCGGGTGAAGTACTAGCGAGGGTAAAGAACATAGGGAAGGTAGAAGAAGGAGAAAAAGAGCATTTTGGGGTGGCAATGCGAATAATGGAGCCGGCAGTACAAGGCGACTTATTAAGGAAATACGTTGCGTGGAGTAAAAGGAATGTATTCCCGGTGATGAGCGAAGAAGCGAAGAGCAAGTTCCTGGAGTTTTATATCGGGCTTCGAAGGCAGGGTTATGACGACGAAGAAGCGCCGGTTCCGGTAACAGCACGGCAATTAGAAGCCCTAATTCGGCTGGGCGAGGCGAAAGCGCGGACCAGACTGAGTAATAAAATAACGGTTGAGGATGCAGAATGTGTAATTGAGGTGGTTAACTACTGTTTAAAGCATGTTTTTACTGACCCGGAAACCGACAAGCTGGATGTTGATTGGATAAACGCGGGCACGACAAAAACGCGGAGGGACCGAGCGAGGTCTATAAAGGCGATAATAACGGAGCTGGAAGCAGAACACGGAGACGAAGTACCGGTAGAAGACGTGCTTGACATCGCCGAGGAGGAGGGTATGGACAGAGATAAGGCAGAAGAGGTAATAGAGGCAATGAAGCGAGATGGATTACTATTTTCGCGAGGCAGTGGTGTGATCGGATTGGTGCGGTAACGGTAATGACAATGACAATGCTAATTTATGAAGTGGGAGATTAAAATTTTTTATAGCGCGTTAGAAATGACAAAACAAGCAGGCGAATGGTGCTCCATGCGAGAAGGATGTGGAATAGTGGGTATCGCTTCAACGCAGGAAGATGTAGCTTTGCCTATCTTTTACGCTCTTTACGCTTTACAACACCGAGGGCAGGAGTCTGCAGGTATAGCGGTGAGTGGGAGAGAAGATTTTAGAGCTAAAAGGAACGAAATAGGTGAGTCCGCAAAGGACATAACACTTGCAAGGGGGATGGGTTTTGTTTACGAAGTTTTCAACAAGCATCGGTTAGAATCGTTAAAAGGGAATCTCGGTATAGGGCACGTTAGATATTCCACGACCGGCACGTCGCAAGAAGAGAATGCCGAGCCTTTACTCGTGAATTATCGTAAGGGTAAAATCGCCATTGCACATAACGGCAACCTTGTGAATACCGCAGAGCTGAG
>QEXZ01000061.1 GCA_003160755.1 Methanomicrobiales archaeon | reverse complement strand
TTGTGACCAGAGTGTTAATTGTTGTGAGATCACCGCATCCTGATCGAACTTCGCCTCGATCTGCAGGGGACCGTATACCAGTTTCTCTTTGGGGAATTTGTAGAGCAGTAGCTCTCCGTAATGATCCCCATCCGAACGGGCAGCGAGCCATGCAACCATGTTGTCCTTCTTTATTGGTGTTACTGACCTCATCAGGACGAATTCTTCCTTCGCCTCTCCCGGAAGCTTTATTATGATGTAATAGGGATTAACCGGAACTTGCTGACCTGTCCCGTACACCTCACTCGGGATCTGCCACGCATCCTCCTTGTTGTAGAAGACCTTCACGTTGTCCATGTGATATGTGTTGTAGATTGCGGACTGGACATTGAAGAGATCTTCAGGGTATCGGACATGCTTCTTAAGCCCGTCAGGCATCAGGTCAAAGGACTTGAAGTGCGCCGGGAAAATTTTTACATACGTTGCGATTACCGGGTCTGTGGTATCAACGATATAGTACGTCACGTCCCCGTTGTACGCATCAACCACGATCTTTACGGAGTTTCGCACGTAATTGATGGAGCCGTGTCTCTCTGAGTAGGGGAATCTGTCTGTTACGGTGTATGCATCCAGTACCCAGAAGAGTCTGCCTTCACTGATGACGAGATACGGGTCTTCGTCAAGTGTGAGGAATGGCGTGATCTTTGAGATCCGCTCCTTGATGCTCCTCTCAAACATGATCCTGCTCTCAGGAGTGATCTCTCCGGATAGTACGATCTTGATGTCAGCAAAGCGCATCGCCATCAGCAGTTCCTTTGTGGATGAGTCCAGCTTCACCCCTCCGCTCCCATCATAGTGGATGTATTCATTGGTATCGCCCATGGGATAATCAAACTCCGATGTTCTGGTGTTTACCAGCACGAAATCATTATCCATCTCGCCGTAGTAGACCTGTGGCACCTCGATCCGCAGTTCTTCATCTTGGACCGTATATACCGGAGGAATATCCTTTATGAGATAGTAAGGCATGCCCTCTTTTGTGACGCTGTTTACAGGGCTCATCACGACACCAAAACCGTGCGTATATACCAGATGGAGATTAACCCATGTCTTTGCCTGGAGCCGTTCCTGATTCATCTCTCTCGGGGCAATCATCACCTCGGTGTAGCTTCCGTTGATCTCGTACCGGTCGATGTCAATCCCTGAAAGGTCGTAGTAGAGCCTCATCTCCTGTGTTTGCTTGTACGTCTGTGTGAGCGGTCTCCAGTCCAGAATCCTGACATTATCCAGCGTCTCCGTCGCGTTCGATAGGATTTTAGGGGTCATCATCTCGACAGAGAAGTCTTTCTCCTCCACATCAGAAAGTCCGTAAGCGATCTTTGTGAACCTGATGTTACTCTCGATGTATGGCTGTTCAAGCTTTTCCTCATTTGGTGAAACCTTGAAAGCCTGCACAATTCCCGGAATCCCCACCGGAGCAATTATGGACACCAGCAGATAAAGCACGATTGCGTACACCAGTATATTCCTTTTTCCCGGGATCTGCTGCTTTGAGATTGCAAATATCCAGACGTAACACAATACTGCGATGATTATCGCCATGATCATCAGTACCTGGATTACCGGCAGGTATGCGACAACATCAGCGTAGCCAGCCCCTACCACAACCCCTTTTTCAGAGTACATGATTCCGAATCTGGCAAGGTAGTGACCTGCAGCGAGAAGGACGAAGAAGAACGATCCAAGGACTGTTAGATGCACCAGTGCCTTCTGCCCCATGTTTGAGATTGCTGATTTGAAGTCAGCACTGTATGTTGTGCCGTCCGGTGCGATGATCTCTGGCTGTTTGAAGAAGCGGACTATGAATGACTGCAGGTAATCCACAAGCACCATGATGATCGTGATTATTACACAGACCATAAGGAAGTTCCGGACAGCGAGCATGAATGGCAGGGAGAAGACGTAAAAGGAAACGTCCTTTGAAAAGATCGGTTCCTGCAGGTTAAAGGGCACCTGATTCAGGTACTGTAGCACTACGAACCATTTGGTGGAGCTTGCAAGCCCCACAAAGAAGGATATGACCAGGACAACCATGAACTTCAGCTTGAAAGAAATCTTTGACTCGTTCAACCTCGAAGAGATCTGGAGATTGATCAGGGCAAACGAGAGAAAAACCGTTGCTGAGAGTATGAAGAGGAGTATCTTTGCCTTTAAGCTGATCATGAAGATCTGGGACGCGCCAAGAGCATCAAACCACCAGTAATCGGTGATTAGCCGGACTATCTTGGATATGGACAGGATGAAGATCACCGATAGGGCGATGACAATAGCGTTGAATCGATCCCGGTTCTGCGGCATAAAGACAATAAGGAAAGCATCACTTATAAAGGCTGTGGAAAACATCCACAGTGCTACAACCAGAGAGCATACGTATGTCCTCGGATCATCTGCTTTTAGTTCTATGATAATTTATTTTTAGGGGGTTATAATTAAAGTGGGTTTCTCTACTACAAATCCGCGCTTTCTCCGTGCTCCGTTATCTACATCTAAACTGAAAAACATTGAAGTTTTATTCCATCAAAATCCTTCAAACAAACATCTTAGAGAGCCCCGTCCGCGCCACCCTGCAATGAAATTGCAGGGCATCCTTGGCAGTTGGACCTGCCCTTTTCCATGCATATTTTACTTTTATTTCAATTTGCATATAACGGAGGGCGGATAAAAGAAATTTGCGGAGCGCAGCGGAGCAAATTTGGACGGAGCGTAGCAGAGTCTTTTATTCGCTTGTTATGTGACCCGAAGGGCAAGGGAGCGACGATAGGAGCGACCGCAGAGTTCCAAACTTTTTTCAACGTACAGGAAAGTCCGTTTTCTCAAAAGTATGAAATCCCATATCTTGATAATACTTAATATATCGTCTTATTCAAATATTTAAACTTGAATGTTATAATATATCGCTAATATTAAATTAGATTGAATCTCCTCTTATTCTCTTCTGTATCTTCATAGATATGCCATTCTGCAATAAGATCGTCTTCTATTTTTGCTGTCCATATTACATAATCAGGTTCTGATCCCTTCTTCCATATGGCATAACCATATATTACAACAAAATCATCCTGTGACTGTACCCGGAAAAAAGTATTCTTATACTCCGGGAAAGATTTAAAGAAACCAATCCATCCATTTGTCATTGATTCCTTTCCCTTATCACCATTTCCGTCACGGTCAATAAACGTGTGGTCTTCTGTCATCAGACTTGAAAGCCCGACGATATCCTGATTGTTTATGTATTCATTAAATTGTAAAGCTGTAAGTTTTGGATCAATTGAATTCATTGCTAAATACTCCTTTAAGATTTTTTAATTAATCGTGTTTTTTTTGATTTTTATTAAGTTTGGAATTTCATATAACATCGGGATTTAGAGAAGTTTTGCCGTAGGCAAAATTTGGGTAAAATTCTGCAAGAATTTTCCTCTAAATCCTTGTTAAATGAGGGTGAGCGAAGCGAAAGGCTGCAAGCCGTCACAGACTGACTGAAAGGAAGGAGAGTAATTTTTAGTGGCGTTCAATCAAAAGAGCAAACGCGATACATCAAGAACAAGAATTAGGGGGACAATCTCTTTTTTTACTTTTTTTAGGGGATGGGCTTTTGATTTAATTAGTTTTTATTAATTCTTTAATAACTTTTGAAATCATAAATTGAAGAGATTTTGCTCTATAAGAAGAGTCATTGAATGTTCCAATAATATATGATTGTGTTGAAAGATGATAAAACATAAACGCTCCTGTTACTCCAACACAACCCCAACATTTATACTTTTTAGGCATTAATAAAGGGATCGTTAAAGGTTTCCAAACTGAATAACCATATCTAAAACCAACAGTAGGGAAACCCATATATACATCGTCATCAATCATTCTATTTAATGTTTCTTTTTTAATGATTTTTCCATTAACCAAATATTTCATAAACAGAAAATATTCCTCGAGAGGTGCAACTACACTCCCACCCGCATAATCTATCTTATGAAAACCTTCAACAGATAGTACGTCAGTGTTATTAATAAATAATTTCGCCGTAGAATATTTTGATTTAGAAGCGGTATATCCATGAACATAAGCATTTTTCATTTTTAACGGTTTAAAAATTAATTCGTGCAAGACTTCATGAAACTTTTTTTTAGTTATACTCTCAATAATAAAACCCAAAATAAAATAATTTGTATCTGTATAAAAGTGTTTTTTACCAGGTATCGCAACTGGTTTTAAATTTTCTTTGCCCCAGAATACTGCATCTCGCGTGGTAGGTTTAAATGTTTCATCTTTTGACATCTTTTTAAACAAATCATAAAATACATCATTTAGCCCAGATGTTTGCATAAGCAGATGTCTTATTGTTATTTCATTAGAATAATCTTTTCCTTTATAAATATGCAATCCTCTCATTAATTTGTAATCAAGATATTTTGAAATCTTGTCATCAAAATCAAGTTCCTTTTTTTCGTGTAAGATTGCAATAAGTGTTGCTGTGAATAATTTTCCTACACTTGCTAAATGATTAGGTTGTTCAGGATTTGCTGTTTCTCCCTCAGCAATATTTAAGTGAACACCTAGTTTATCAGAATGAACAAGTAAAAAAGCATTATCTACTTTTTTATCATTTTTACATATATTCCTAAAATTAGATTCTATTTTTAACATAGTCTCATATTTCGTCACCATACATTTAATACTAATTTGTTATTATATATAATTTTTTATTTAAATCAACGAAGTTGGGCGTGTAAATGTGCGTAGCACAGCCCCTCCCCTTTTCTTCTTCTTGCTTTGATTGTCCCCTCATTCTACTTTTAGCCACTAAAAATTATTTCATTTAACGTTTTATATCCGAACTTAGTTCGCATATACTCCCCTCTGGTCGAACTGTTTTGGCTGTGATTCCTTCCACATTTTTTTCATTGTTATCATTTCTACTTAATTTTCCTTTATATAATTTTGCCATAGTCACTATACCCCGGACTTAACAGGTTGACCGACAATTACTGAGAATAATATTCTATTTTATCCAATATTAATTTTCAATCATGCTTATCGTGCCCGAATATTTTAAAAACTGTTATATCATATAATTACTGTCTTAATAATATGGCATTCATTAAATCCTTTAAAAATCAATCCTGGTTGTTTCCTCCAAGCATTGAAGAATTAATTCCAGAAGATCATGTTTGTTATCTAGTTGAAAGTTTTGTTGAATCTTTGGATTTTTCTTCATTTGAAGTGAAATACGATGGTGCAGGTCATCCAGCATATCATCCCAGAATTATTTTAAAACTATTTGTGATGGGAGTGATTGACAGAATACGTTCTTCTCGAAAACTTGCAAGAAATGCAAGAGAAAATGTTGTTTACATGTATCTTTCAGAAAAAACAACACCTGATTTTAGGACTATGAACGATTTTCGAAAAGAGAATCCTGATTTGATAAAAATGGTATTTATGCATACTGTTAGTTTTGCAAAAAAGGAAGGAATGTTAGATTTATCCCATTTCTCAACCGATGGTACTAAAATAAAAGCAAATGCCTCCAATAATCGAGTTTACACTAAAGGGGAACTGGAGTTTCTGATTGGTTTTATCGACAATGAATTAGACAAATGGGCCGAGCAAGACTCACTCGAAGATGATTTTTTTGGAGAAATAAGCGGTAGTGATCAACTTCCAAATACAAGTAAAAAGAAAATCCGAAAGGCTGTAATGTACTACATTAATGGATTGAAAGAAAAAGGAGAGCCAGTTAAGCAAAATTTAATAGACAAACTTGAAAAAGCACACTCGGAAGTAGAGAAAAACGATTTGAAAAAAGTAAATATAACTGATCCAGAATGCAGATTTATGTTATCAAAAAAAGGGAAAATCGAGTTTTCCTATAATCCTCAAATCACTACAGAAAAAAATGGATTTATCCTAGCAAATGATGTATGCAATTCGGAATATGATATGTATCAATTACAACCACAAGTTATCGAAACAGAACAAAACCTTAAAGAAATTCCAAAGAATGTAGTATGGACATTCGATAATGGTTATTATGAAAGTACTAACATAAAATTTCTGGAAGATAAAGAAATTGATGGATATATTCCAAGTCAGAATAAAAAGAATACAAATCCATATGATAAAAGTCACATACCCCGTACTTAAGTACGAAGCCTGTATTTCTTCTTCAACCATAACCTCCTGTTACCCATTACTTATAACAAATCTTAGCTCACATATAAAACTTTCGATTTTTCACGGCGGCTGCTTCTCCACGAGACTCATCTGAAGATGAACAATAAGCCTTTTCGTAGTTATCAACGACTTATCCGTTATTATTCCCAACACAATGCCTAAAATCATATTCGTGATGACCCATAGGTTATACACACAAACAGAGAAGAAGAAATAAAAGATGGAAAGCGGAGCAATTAGAAGAAAGGGCTTAAAATCAAGACTTTAGCCGCCAACCCCGCGTATCACCCCGCAACCCACCATGCAAATTTTTCTACAAGTGCATTCTGCAAGGTGCAATTGATTTTGCGGAGCTGCGGATGCGGAATGCCGCGTATCACATCGCAGCCCACCATGCAGCTTTTTCTGCAAGTGCATTCTGCAAGGTGCAATTGATTTTGCGGAGCGGTGTAAGGCGGAATGCCGCACGTTCTTCGACGTGGCAGGCTTTGCACCTGAGCCTAACTTTTAGCAAACTTTTAGCCACCAACCCCGCGTAGCACATCGCAACCCACATGCACCTTTTTCTGCAACTGCATTCTGCAAACTGCAATTGATTTTGCGGTGCTGCGGATGCGGAGTTTTTCCAATCCACCACAACCACAATAACCCCTGCGATTAATGCCGATGCTATTTCTTGGGTAAAAGCGAAACAAGACTTTAGTTGCCAACCCCGCATATCACATCGCAGCCCACCATGCAGCTTTTTCTGCAAGTGCATTCTGCAAGGTGCAATTGATTTTGCGGAACTGCGGATGCGGAGTGGCGGAGCGTGGAGCGGAATGGAATGCAGCGCGTGGTGGTGCCCGGTTGCTTGGTGGCATCATCTCTTATTTTTTTTATGGCATAAGATAAGGCTAAGTATTTTTCCCAATAGTACCCATTTTTTATGTCACCTATTGAATTTTTTTTTACCCTTTTATTCAAAAAAGGGTGGAAAAATAGAATTAATCTGTAGAGTATCGAAAGTCTTTAAAAAGGGGAAAATAAACCTGCGCGTGGAGTAGTGCATTTGAATGTAAGAGGTGATGATGCAGGAGGAAAATGTGTCCCTTACATGGTCCAACTCCATAGTAGAAAAAACGAATGAAAAAATTAGGAGGTGAAAAAGAAAAAAAATGAAAACAAAAAATGAAAAAGCGATTTCGACATTAATAGCAGTGACTATTGCGTTTTCAATTCTCGTGGCTTTTTCGGCGACTGCGAGCGCAACAACGATTTATGTGCCGGAAGGCGGGAATCAGACGATTCAGCAAGCAGTGGATAACGCCACTGGGGGCGACATCATCATCGTGCGTGATGGCACGTACAACGAGAACGTGAACGTGTATGTTGCTAGTTTGACGATTCGCTCTGAGAATGGCTCTGCAAATTGCGTCGTGAACGCATCTGATCCAAATGACGCTGTCTTCAGAGTAAATGAAACCCCAAACTATGTGAACATAAGTGGGTTTACAGTGACCGGGGGGAGCAGAGGTATATTGCTCCACTGGGTAGATCACTGCAACATCTCTAATAATATCGTATCAGGCAACGGTTGGGGCATCGGACTCTATGGTAGGATCGGTGTTCCTAATTACGCGGACTACAACACAGTAAAGGATAACATTATATCAAACAACACGGAGGGCATCTGGATGTATAAGGCACGCTACAGCACAATCATAAACAACACGATATTAAACAACACCAATCGGGGCATTCACATGGATACATATTCGAACAGCAACACAATCAAAGACAATGATGTTCAAGGCAATAATCGTGGAATCGAGGTTGCTGGGCCTACCGCATACCCATGCTCAGACAATGTCGTCAACTGCAATAATATTGTGGGAAACAGTGCTTATGGTGTCTGGAATCACCCTGATAATCTTGAGCTCAATGCCACTCAGAACTGGTGGGGCGATACAAGTGGGCCTAGTGGAGTAGGTCCTGGAACAGGTGACGCAGTAAGTGCCAATGTAGATTTTGATCCATGGTCCTTTACCCCAGACCCCTGCGAAGCGAAAACAATAGGATTCTGGAAAAACCACGAAGACTCTGTAAATGCTGTACTGGATGACTATGGGCCAATATATCTGGGAAACGATTCAACGGTTTATTACTACGAGGTAAATGACTCAGATAATGCAACGGCGGTTTTCAACAATGCAACGAACAAGAATGCTCTTAATATGCTTGCAGCACAGTTATTAGCAGCCGAACTAAACGTACTACATTTGGAACACTTGAACATAGCTTATTGCGATTGTATAGATGATGTCATAGACGATGCTGACGAATTTTTAAGTGAGAAGAGATACACTGGACCTGGAGGTACAGCTAAAGTAACAGGGAAAGACAAACAACCAGCAAATTTAATCAAGAACGACCTAGATGACTTCAACCAAGGCTTATGCCCATGTACACTACCAACACCATAAAGTGCACCACAGTAAAATAGAAGACATAAAATAGGATAGACACTGCAATCTATCCTTTTATCTTTTTTCTTTTTTTGTTTCTTTTTTGCTTTGTTTTTTCTTCTTGTTCTAGTGTTACATAGAGAAAGGAAAAGGCAAACAGATGAACAAAACCCCTTCGGGGAAATTTAGAGCACTTTAACTAGCACACAGGTAGTTCCAATCGTCTAATTTAGTACCAAATCCCCATTTTTCAGATAGTAGAGGCGGATCTTTCTTGAAGAACATTACGAATTCCATTTGTGTCCCGCATTTTG
>QEXZ01000060.1 GCA_003160755.1 Methanomicrobiales archaeon | reverse complement strand
AATATCGCGTAGTGCAGTAGAATATTGATCATCCGTGTATGGCTGAATAGTATGTTCAACCTGAGGGTAACTGTGAGGTAGTATATCTTCACTTCATTACCAATCAATTTGGAGAGGATACTAAGAAGCCAATAATAGTAGAAAATATCCGTAAAATTAGTGGTTTTGAAAATTTTGGAGTTCCAAGAAAAGACAGAACCCCCTATCGTAATTTGACACATGAACAATATAAAGAATTAATGAAATATGGATAAGGAAAAAGGTAGTCAATTTGGTTACCACTTCGCTTTGCTTCGTGCCCTTCGGGTTCGCCTAACAGGCGGATATCTGGCTACGGTGCTATCGCACCTTCGCCCAAATCCTCGCTTCGCTCAGACTTCAGATACCCGCCAGCCGTTATATGAAATATTAGCAAGGACTTTATATGAAAATTTTAGCAGCTAAAAAACAGGACCAGATTTGGGATTGGACGCTTTTTTTCTTCATCCTCTTATATCTAATTCTTCCAGCTGTCTATCGATCCTATAGCGTCTTCTTGATAGGTAATAAACTGCCTGCGAATGGCTTGGCGATTATATCCCAGTGGCAATTTATTCAAGTTTTTTTGGAAATACTTCAAGAAGCATTTGTATTATCGATATTCTTTTTCATTGGAAGTAAGATTAAAAACAGCAAAAATGAAATCGCCCAGAGGATAAAAACGAGTTTCTCCATTTTAATACTAATTATTCTGCCGGTTGTGGTGATAATCTATTTCAATATTGGCAATTTCGTACAAATCATTGGAACTGCCGATGCTATCAAGTTAAGTACCGAAAGCTTCCTAAAGATAAAAATATGGTCTGTTCTTTTTAATATTCTGAGTATTGGTATTATTATTACGGTTGAATCGCTTAACAAGAAGCGACTTTTACTTTCATTAACTATTCTAAAACTGCTGTTGTCGGTTGCAATCGATTCATTATTCTATGGGGGATACGGGTTTTCATTAGCATTTGGAATAAACGGAGTTGCAATATCGAACTTAATTGTCGATAGCTGTATCTTCGTTGTTGCTTTTTTCTCTGTATTACGAGCTATCGAAATAGATGTAAGAGCATTTTTTAAGTTACCAACTTTTAAAGAAGTAAAGCTCTTCTCGATAATAAGCTTCGGCAGTGGAGTTGAGAGTCTCGTCAAAAATGTGGCTTATCTTTTCATGGTTATTAGGCTGCTAAATTTACTAGGCCCCCAACAGATAGGTGGTTATTATTTAACAATGCACATTTTTTGGAGTTTCGCATTGATACCAATCCTTGCACTCTCCGAGACTTCAAAAGCTCTGATCGCGAATTACAGTTCTCAAAAAGAATCAATAAAGAGGATATTAAAAACTGCAATTTTTATTTCGTTAATTGTAATAGCAATTTGGCTTGTAACTGCTCTCTTCATAGATGAAGTGTTTTCCTTTTTTAATAATGACTCAGATATTCTCAATTTTGCACAGAAATCATACCTATTATTACTTCCTCCTTATATCCTCCTTGCTTTAAATATGATTATAGATAGTCTTTTCTATGGGGTTGGAAAGACAAAGTATATGGCTTTGCAAGCTATTTATACCAATGGAACTGTCTACTTGGGTGCATATGTTTTATACGTTTTAAAATTATGGATTCCTTCATTTCACTCAGTAATGATCCTTTTCGGAATAGGTATTATTGTGGATAGTTTTTTCACTGTACTATATGCAAAAAGAGTCTTAAAAGAAATTGACCTTGCCAATACTTCACATAACAGCGTATTTACGGCTTCGCGCTGAGGCGCTCGCCCAAATTGCCTACTTCGTGGGCAACTTCGTAAACACGCAAACGTTATACGATATCCCACCGAATTTACGATAAGGAAAAGAGACCGTAAAGGTATTGGATACTAAATCTCTGCGTACTCTGTGCTCTCCGCGGTGATAAATCACCTGATTTTTAGACTGCTTGTGCCTTTGCAATTTATTACGGGACGGGCTATCCAATAATCCTTGCGTCTATACCAATAATGTATGCATAAGGAGCATAGGTCTTCACTTTCCTTGCATCACGTATTTCCAGAGAACGGAAATGGAACTCATCACCCGCTTCTTCTACTTTCGCAGCTAATTTCGATTTCGCTTTGTTTATTGCCGCAATTTCAATTTCATGCGATTTTGTCTCTTCGTCAGTCGCATCAGAATAAGAGGATTCTAAATCATAGAAATGAATTATCCCACCTCGAGGGTCGAGCATAGACAGAGCTTCTCGAAGGAACAAATAAGCGCTTTTCGGTAGGTTCATGATTATCCTGTCCGCCTTGTTTCTGAACCGCTCGTAAATTTCTTTTATGTCGCCCTCTATCGCTTCTACGTTTCCCACGCCATTCAGTTCTATATTTTCTATGAGATAGCGTATCGCATCGGGATTGACGTCAATCGCAGTAACGTGGCTTTGAGGTGCACGTTTAGCGATTTGTATGGAGAAGGGACCGACACCGGCGAACATGTCTATTATCTCCTCTTCTCCGCTGCGCTCGACCTGCGATGCCACTCTATTTCGTTCACTTGCCAGCCGCGGATTAAAATAAACCTTTTCCAGGTCAAGCTTGTATCTACATCCATTCTCCTTATGCATCGTTTCTGTCCTGTTCTCGCCTGCAATTATCTTCATTCTCCTTTTCCTGAATACACCTTCCACGGCTGAAATCCGTTTTGCAACCACTTTAATGTTTTTATGCAGGTTCATTAGCGCATGTGCTACGAGCTGTTCATTCTCCCCGGTTAAATCCATGGCAGTTAGCACCGCAATGTCGCCTACTATTTCATAAGAGGGTTTGAACCCAACGAGGTCTTCTATGCTTCTCCTCTGTTCTAATAGCTCAAACTCGGATGTTAAAAGTTCCGTAAAATCTATTTCACCTATTTCCTCTTCTTTTAGCTCCCGCGTAAGCGGTAAATAAATGAAATCATGATCAGAGCTTATCCTTGCATCGGTTCTCAGTAGTTCGAGTTCCTTCAATGCTCTCCTTACCTGTTCACCTCTCCGCCTCTCCACTTTTACGCAAGGCAAATGCTCTGTTGTCATTGTATATAAAGTATAACCCCCTTCTATTTGAGACACAGATTTACTCGGATATATACGGATTTTTTCTTTTGGTGAGTTGGATGAGCTATTTTAAACGGCATTAATCTTTTCATCTGTGTTAATTAAGCCCTTTCAGGGCTTGCGGGACTGTGGGCAGAGCCCACAAGCGTTAATCTGTGTCTATAATTTATTTTTTCCTGTGGATTTTATTACAAGGTTTTATCAGATTTCATGGTCTCCAAGCACCGTAAGACAGAATATGCGGCTCTACTAATGCCCGCACTTCTCTCTTCTGCGTCTGTTCCCACCGTGTAGAAATTTCTTATTGGTGTTTTCACATCTCCAAAGCCCGCGTTAATATCCCAACATGCCTTTTCCGGAATTAGCTCTTGATAATGAACCATATCTATATACTTTTCAATATCCGGGATGGTGTTTATAATTGTATCCAGCGCCTTTTTCCTCGAGGCTGATGCAGAGTATTCATCAGGTAATATAAATGTAAAACCAACAAGGTGCTTTCCTTCTGGTGCTAATTTTGGGTCATAATTTGACGTTGGAACGACCCATGCATAAGGCTCTGAATCAACCCACATTTCGGAACCGTGATTGTTAAAGAAGTTTTTTGTCAGACCAAGCCAGATGGTTAAGGAATTAACCTTCTTGATAGTCCTTAAATTTTCGACATACGCCTTTGGTAAATCATCAATCAGGCCAGGCAGATTCGAAGCGAGTCCCGAGTAAATCACGGTGTTGCAATCATAACTATCCTCTTCGGTAATCACCCCTTCTATTCTTTCGGTGCCTTGAGCCTGAATCCTTAATACTTCCTCATTGGTTTTGATTTCAACCTTGTTTCTGGGGAAAGAATTTAAGATAGAATCAACGATGGACTGAAGACCCCCTTCAGGATAGCCTTGATCCGTAGCTCCTTCTGCGATAAGCAGATTGTATAGCTTCCCCACGTAGGGTAGTGAGTTTGGCTTATTATTTTTATTATCTATGAATCTTGATACAGGAGCATTTTCTATAGACGTGCCAACCATAAAGTACGAGAGCCAATCCAGAAACGTTTTACCTGTAATTGAAATGTTATCCGGGAGTATATCACTTATAGAGACGGTGGATAAATCCCTACCAATACTCAACAGATATAATGCATTAAATAGCGATTTCATGAGCAGCAACCTATCTTTAGTAGGCAGTAAATCAAACACAAGCCAGTCTTTAATGCTCCACGGAAATGGTTTGATTTCGCCACCAATCCGTACATAATACGTTCCAAAAGGAACGAAATTCGGAATGACATCAAAATATTCATTCATCAGCTCTCTTAATGGTCCCTTTTCCAATCTTGTTATGGCGTGTACTCCGGTATCAACATAGTATCCATCAACCTTATATGACCTACAGACGCCGCCCAGATAACCCTCCTTTTCCAGAACTAATACCCTTTTACCTTCCTTTGACAATGCTAAAGCAGATAATAAACCGCTAATCCCCGCACCTATTACAACAACGTCATAATCTTCCACATTTGATACCATAACAATAACTTAAAACTTATATTCTTTATATAAGATTATGAATTGTGCGGGCTGCAAAGAAAAAGCGTGCTATGAGGGCAAGGACTGCACGGAAATCACAGAGGAGGTCAGAGAGGCATACAAAGGCGATGTTGAAGTGCTCAAGTCGCTCAGCGTTTCTGCACGTATTGAATCAAGGTATTACATGAAGAAAACGCGCATAGAGGAGTTGATTTTATATGCGAAAGGGATGGACTATAAAAAATTAGGCGTTGCATTCTGCATAGGACTGCAAAATGAGGCGGAAGTAATATGCGATATTCTATCCCAACACTTCGATGTGTCTTCGGTCTGCTGCAAGGTATGCGGGATTGACAAATCAGATTTCGAGTTGGAACAAGTGCAAACGTTTAGAAAAGAGGCGATGTGTAATCCAATAGGGCAAGCAATGATTTTAAACAAAGAAAATACGGACTTGAACATCATCTTAGGCTTGTGTATGGGACACGACATACTGTTCACAAAATACTCCGAGGCACCGGTAACTACACTTGCGGTAAAAGACCGCGTTCTCGCTCATAACCCGCTTGGGGCGATATATTCGGGGTATCAGCGTAAAAAACTGAAAGAGTAAGAGGACAGACATTCCAAAAAGTAACCACGAGATTACACAGATTTTCACGAGAAAAAGCAAAGATCAAGAAACCGGAATCGCTTTTCTTCTCTCTGCTTTCTGGTCTTGTGTTAATTTCGTGGTTCATTAATTACTATTTATTGCTGGAATGACTATAATCATGCGAATGAGGGGGAAGAAATGGGAAATAAAGAGATAATAGACATAAACGAGTTTGCAAGGCTCGACCTGCGGATTGGAAGGATAGCGAATGCGGAACGAATAGAAGGAAGCAAGAAATTAATCCGACTCGAAGTAGACATTGGAAATGAGCAGCGACAGGTGGTTGCGGGAATTGCAGAACAATACCGCCCTGAGAATTTGATTGGCGAACTCATTCCCGTTTTAGTGAATCTGAAGCCTGCAAAGCTCATGGGCGTGGAAAGTAAGGGGATGATTTTAGCCGTAGATGTAAACGGGAAACCGATTTTATTGCATCCCGATACGGAAGTGCCCGCGGGCAGTCGAATCCGCTGAATAAAAAGTGAATCGAAAACAGCCGTTGGAAGAAGAAATCGCAGACATTTTATATGGACATCGAATGACAGAATGGCAGCAAATAAGACCATTAGCGCAATGGGTGGTCTATTTCGACCCGATGACAAAAATGGCATATTCGCATGCGGATTATCTTCCTGAGGATGTCCAAAGGAGACTGTTACAGAAGCACGCTTTTGAATCTCACAGCCAGCGGGCTTACTTTATCGTTGAGGATAACGAACTCAATGAATACAAGGGTTTTACCCTGCCATACAGCGATGAGATAGTGCCCGCAAGTGGTCAACCACGGGGATTGCTTTTGAAGGAGCACGGCGAGCGAGAGGCGAAAGCGTTAAACGACATTGCCAAAAGAGGAGCGGGCAGCGTTAAGGCGGAATATCACGAAGTTGGAATGGCGTTACTAAAACGAGAAGGTTCAAAGATAGAAGTGAGACCTCTGTCTGTTGAAGAGGAGAAGAAACTTGAAAACGGGAAATTTCATGATGCTGAAATTATCCATTATGGTGTTCTCAGAAGATGGGGTGAGGATTATATCCCTTTTATCCGGCTTGACCTTTTCCAGATAGTCCGCCAGCTCGCCATAATGGAGGAGATTGCCCATGTTGAGCTACTGTCTGATGCTATGGCAAAATTAGGCAGGGTATTGAGAACAGCCCATGAACTTGGAATTTACCATTGTTTCACACATCCCGGGAATATAGACGCTCGTGGTAACCTGATAGACTATGAACATGCGATATACAGAGATGAGATTCCGGCGATAAAAGAAAACATAAGTAAAAAACTAAAATCAGAAGATGCAGAGCTGTTTAGTGAAGCGTGTTTGAGATTTAGAGATATAGACGTCTTCTTTGGAGGTGAACGTGAGGTTCTGAGGAGATGCCAGGAATGTTTTAAACTTACTTACGAAGAGTTGATGACGAAGGTAGGGTTCTTAAGGGAAAACATCTCCTTGTCGGTTGGCATACCCGTTTTTGAGCTTTTGGCTCATTTGAACATCGGATTCTATGAAGATACATTGAAAAAACTTCCTATCCGAGACCAGAGAAGGATAATCGAGGCGTTTATTGATAATTATTGTTCTATAAGCGAAAGACAGGGGATCAAGAAGAATGTCTTTTCTGTGCTTGACCGAACTCGGGAATGGACTGAAGCCATCAGTGGATTTATTGTCAATCCTAAAAATCCCGAGGCGTGTATTAGACAGATACCCAGCGAGTTCATATTTGGCTTGTGGGAGCTGCCACCACTGAAACTATATCCTATAGGTTAAAAACTAAAAGAATATGTTCTCAATGTTATCGTAATTCGAATGACTCTAAATGGGCTATCTCCTGTGCGCCTCTCCTACTATTTCTCCAATGTTCTTATGACCATTAGCCACGAGATATTCCTTTAATTCCTTTTTTATCGTCGAATAAATTTCAAACCCCTCGCTTACCAGTGCGCTGCCTACCTGAAACAAACTCGCACCGTTCTTTGCATATTCTATCACGTCCTTACCGGAAAAGATACCGCCAACGGCGATTATGGGTATTTTTAATTCCTTGTACAGGTCAAAAACAGTCTTCTTACCGCCATTTGTCAGGTCTCTACCTGATTTACCGCCATAGCCCGTTGGATTACCCAAAAGGGGGATATCAAGCGTGGGGTCAACAGGTCGCGATATTACCGTGTTAATAGCGGTAATCGCATCAGCGCCAGCCTGTTCCAGTCGCACTGCAAATCCTGCGGGGTCCCCCACATTAGGCGATATTTTCACCGCAACGGAAATACCTTTTGGATGTGCAATATCACGCAGCACCTTTATTATCTGACGCAGCAGTTTGGGATTGTTTTCCACCGCCACGAAATCCGAATGCGGACACGAGGCATTAAATTCGAGCATTTCTATAGGATATTCAACGGCAATCTCTGCTACTTGCCGGCATTCCTCCACGTTTTTACCAAAAATGCTCAAGATTAATGGCACGTCTGCATACTTCGCATCTTCTATTTCTATCCCGTAGTTCTCTATTCCCGGGTTTGGAAGCCCCATCGCATTCACATAGCTACGGCTATGAGGAGATAGTTCAAAAAAGGTAGGGTTTGGGTAGCCCTCCTGCTCATTCAACCCAATTGATTTAGTCACGACCGCACCTGCTCCGGCTACTGCGTATCTATAAAGTAATTTCCCGGAAACTCCAAATCCCGCTGCATTCGCTATCGGATTGGGAAACTCGATGCCACAGACGTCTGTTTTTAATAGCGGCTCGTATTCCGGCGTGAACGGCGAAGGCGGAATTGACAGCACGTTCGTACTTTGTGGCGTAATAGCTATTCTTTTTCCGCTCTTCTCTCGCTTCCATTTCCCAAACTCCGTCATTTTAAGCGCTTCGGCATCGAAAACCGGGCCGTCTTTACACACCCGATACCCGCCGAGGTCACAAGAGCCACAGGCACCGCATCCGCATTTTACTATTCGTTCTACGGAAACCTGAGCTGGTATTTTTTCTCTTGACGTAATCTCACAAACGCGTTCCATCATCGGTTCGGGACCACAGGTCAAAACCAGCTCATATTTTTCGCCGGATGCAAACAACAGTTCCAATAACGCTGTAACCGTACCCTTATACCCCTCCGAGCCGTCCTCCGTAGCGATTTTTACTTTACTACAGCCAGTTTTATCAAAATCGTGAATATACAGAAGTTCTGCACGGCTCCTTACGCCTTCTAAGACTACCACATGCTTACCCAATTCTCGCGCTCGTTTCGCAGCAAACCGCAACGGTGCCGCCCCATAACCTCCTGCAACCATACAGATTCTTTCTCCTTGTAATCTGAACCCTCTGCCGTAAGGCCCTCTTAAACCTACCAAATCCCCCACGTGTTTTTGATGTAAGCTGTGACTACAATCCCCTACGTCCGCAATTGCGAGTTCCAAATCCCCTTCAGGCGATGTATTGGCAATAGAAATGGGGATCTCATCTATTCCGGGATTCCAAACCATTACGAATTGCCCAGGTTCGCTTTCTCTGGCAATTTCGGGGGAATGAAATTTGAATGTTTTCACTTCCCCGTTTTCCGTTTTTATCTCTTCTATTTTATGCAACGTGGGGATGTTGAGTGACATTTTTCTTATAAATTCCTTTTCTCACACCGTAATAATATAGCCATCTTTACGCCTTAAAAATTTCTTTTTATTTGACTCCCATTTCAAAGTTTCTTGGTATTCACCCAAATTCTGAAGAAAAGCCGTACAAAATCATCTGGACTCAACTCCTCCGGTCTCATCTCCAACTCCTCAAGTGCTAAGCTTCCCGGAAAACGTGTTTTAAATATATTCCTCATCTTCTT
>QEXZ01000006.1 GCA_003160755.1 Methanomicrobiales archaeon | reverse complement strand
ATTAACTATATTTTAATTAAGCCCTTTCAGAGCTTGCGAGGATGTGGGCAGAGCTCCCTTAGCGTTAATCTGTGTCTATAATTTATTTTTTCTTGTCAGATGAAATGAGTATGATTTAATATGTTTAACCCGCTAACCCGCTAAACAATTGCCCATTACATTTGTGGCATAATATGCACGCCAACGATCATCGGATACGCACCATATTCCAGCCTACCAATGCCGTAATCCGTATAAGTAAGACCAACAGCGAGGTAAGTATCGTTTTTCCTTAAATACCGGAGCATTCTCAGCCCGTAAGTCCACCGATGCTTTTTCTTGAGCTCGTTCCATGTTTTGTAGAACTCATCACACCTGCATGACCATCTTCGGTAGGTTCTGCCTGAGGAATCCTTGAAGTTAAAACGGATGTACTGTTCATAGCCTTTGCCTTTTCCCGCTTTCTTTCCCGCAGGCTCTTCATAGACATGCAAAATGCGTGGTTTTATCAATCCTAAGCTCCTGCCTCTTTTGAATACTTCATCTACCGAACCATCAACGTTTCGCTCTAAGAAATCTCGTTTCTCTCCTTCGCTTAGCTCTCTTTCCACGCCATCAGCATAGACAAAAAACCTGTCCTCCTTTCGTGGTCGCCTGCCTCTCCACGCATCAACATATATTTTTGATATGCAGAGGTTTTTGAAATTTGCTCCTCCAGTTCCCGCTCCAGCACCAGCACAAAAAACATCGTGTTCATAAACGCCTTGTGGTCTTATCCATTCACCGTTCCCGCCTATGCCCGCGATGCAGACCCGCCCGTGCTCCGGTCTTGCAACTGCCAGTACGGTAAGACGCTGCGCGGGTGCGCGATTTAACGGGGCGATATTCGCACTAATCCCAGTTATTCGTGTGTATTTCCCTGCATTTACTCTTTTCCCGCTTCCTGCTCGCGCCGCGTCAGGAATACGTGCGTTTTCTATCCTCAGCACGTCGCCTGCTTTTATATCGCCATGAATAACGAGTTCTGCCTTTTCATCCCAGCATGATACCCTCTTGTAATCGAATTCATCCGCTATTATGAGGTCAACGACCTTTTTGGTTTCGTCACCAACTTCCACTTCTTTAGGTGGTAGAATTCGAAGTACTTTTCCGGTTATGGTTATAGTTCTGGTTATGTTCGCCATTGCCGAAGCACCTGTTAATGTTCCTTTTTTCTTTAGTAAGGGTTTCTTTTTTTTAAAAAAAAGAAAACTTTTATGTCAACCCCCGCAAAACACAAAAAAGGTGCAAAGAAGCATTACAAGTGTGCGATACTCACGATAAGCACCTCTAAATACAGGAACAAAGAAGAAGGTGAAGCGGACATCGGCGACCTATCAGGCAAAATAGCGAACGAGTTCGTGACGAAGAACGGGCATGAGGTGGTCTATCACGATGTATTGCCCGACAAAGAAGATAAAATATACGAAGGTATAACAAAAGCTCTGGATACCGGTGCCGATTTCATCATCACCTCTGGCGGCACGGGCTTGACAAAAAACGACATCACGATAGAGGTTGTATCCGAGTTCGCAGATAAGAGAATACCGGGATTTGGCGAACTGTTCAGGTTGAAAAGTTACGAAGAAATAGGCACCGCAGCGATTTTGAGCCGTGCTTTTGCAGGTGCGGTAAACGGAAAAGTGATTTTTTGCCTCCCCGGCTCGCCAGATGCGGTCGGATTGGCATTAGAGCAGATAATCATGCCGGAGATAGCGCATATAATGAAACACGTAAGAGAGTAAAGACATTCCAGTAATAAATTGCAAATATTGAACCACGAGATTCCACACGATTAACACAAGAAATACGGGTTAAGTGGGGGTAAAATCGTCAATGGAACACTGAAAACTAAAATACATTATTCTTCTCTCGTGAAATAAACCCTTTCAGGGTTTGCGGGACGTGGGCAGAGCCCACGATGTGTAATCGGGTGGTTAATAATTTTCAGAGTGGCTATAATTTGCCCCACCTTCTTTGTGTGCATGCATCACACAAACGCAAAATTTGTTAGGGGTATACAAACTATTCCCTTCTTCATGCTTATTTCTTCTGTGTCCGATATTAACACACCATGTTCGGAATGGTATCGAGCAATGGATTTTTTTATCTGACCTTCGCCTTTTTTCCCAATACCCACCTCTACCGGTATTATTTCGCCTGCTCCTGTTTGAAGAAGAAAATCCACACCTTCTTTTTCTGGAGCATAAAAAAATCTGGTCGGTATATTAAGGGTTTCTTTCATTCTGAAAAGATAGGATGCAATGAGATTTTCTGCTAATATACCTAACATTTCCCTATCTCTTATGTCATATACTCCAAGTTTGAATCGTATCGCAGCATTAATTGAGGGCGACAGAAAATATTATTTCCACGGTTTTTTTACGACTTTGCCTGCACCACCGTAAGGCTTAACACTAAAAACAAGCTGGGTCTTTTCTAAAACATCTAAAATGTTCCTTATCATAGTCGGCGACCTATTCAATCTTACTGCAAGTTTTGCGTCCGATGTCCCGCCGGGTTTTTGGAGTGCCAGGAGGGTTATAATTCGTGATATGGTATTTCTCGTTTCGGTGCTAAAGGATTGTAAAGCAAAGATGTCTTTTTCTATAACTCTTCCAACTACACTGGATATCCGTTCATGCGTGTCTATCTGGTTCATGCGTAACGTAAATGGAAATCCACCAAAACATAAGCAATCCTCCCATTCCTTCTCTACAGGTCGGTCTACGGTTATTAATTTCCTCATTAGTTCGTTTGTGGTGCTTGTTCCATGTGCTAAATTTAAATTTTTAGTCGGGCTAAATATCAATCCCCGCATGCTCTCTGCCATTCCCCGTGGGGGATAAAAATCATGTTTTAAAAGCAGGTATTCAGAAAAATTCATTGGAAACATAACTTCTCGTTTCGCTCTTCGCGCTACATCCACGCTCAGCTCCAGATTTAATGCCGAAGACCCCGTAACAATCAAGAAAACCTTCTTGCTCTGGTCAAAAGCAATTTTTGCCGCTTGAGCCCATTCCTTATCAAAATGAGCTTCATCAATGAGAATAAAAACCTCTCTGTCCAGATTCACTAATGATGTACGATGAACTTCCTGGATGAAAATATTGATTACATCCGCTATTCTTCCGTCCAGATATGCCTTTAACTCGTCTGTCGAGAAATAAAGAATTCTATCCTGCTCTATCTTCTTCTGACTAAGGAGATATTCATAGATTTGAAAAATGACGGTGGTTTTTCCAACACCTATTAAGCCCGGTAAGACAATTAGCCTATTCTCGGTATTTCCCGCCAAAAAATCATTCACGTATTTTTTTTGAGTTTGATGTACACTGTCCTGTACTTAAGCTTCTCGCCTTCGGTTTCCGTATAACTTCTTGCTAACGTGGGGGCTTCAGCCAGCTTAGCAAAAACCTATTTTATAAAAATGTCTTTATCAATACCTGTCATTTCCTCGTTTATACATTTTAATGTATGTATTCGTATGCCTGTTATTTTCTACTTCTCTAATTCCCGAAGCGGTACTCCTCGCATTTGTTCATAAAAAATCAAATGGGGTCGGTGCGATTTGAACGCACGATCGGCGAGTCTGGAGCCCGCTGCCCTTCCGGACTAGGCCACGACCCCTACGTCCTATGTCTTGTATTTATAAAATGATATCTCGTTATAAAATATTAATAAATATTCTTCATCCCTGTTCTCGCTTCTTTCACTGCATTGCTCAATATCTCTGTCGTTTCGTCCATCGTGCGTCTATCCACCGGGTAGGGCACGCCGTCCTTCCCGCCGAAGGCAAACGAAAACTTAACCGGGTCCCGCCAGCTCGCGGGTTCGCCGTAAATCAACTCAGAGACAAGTGCTAAAGCGCGCACGGTCGCAGGTCCAACCCCGCGTATATACAAGAACTGCTCGTAATTCTCCGGCTGGGTATCGTATGCCGCACGAAGCGCATCCCAGTTCACTCGCCTCGGCAACCGGTACACCAATTCCCGCGACCTCTCGCCCTCAACTTTTGCCGCAGCGTCCGAACTCAAAACGTTATCGAAATCGAAATTGAGAAGCGTCCTTTGTCCTTTCTCTATTATTCTTCTTCTGCCTCCGCCAAGCGATTTATAAAGTCGCTCTAATTCACCGGGTGCTGTCTTAGCAAGGTCAACAGACATTCCCCGGCAACCCCTGCTCTTCTTTGCCGTCATGTCCAGCACGTTCTCGTGCAGCACGCCGACAATCCCCTGATGTGGCTCTTCATCATACCTTTCCACCGAAGAAGAGAGCCAATGATACCTTCTTGCATACCTGTTGCGGGGGTTCATTCCCTGCTGAATCACTGCCCATTCGCCCTTCTCTGAGATGACCATCGAATGATGGTAGAGCTGGTAGTTATCCTGGACACAGGCGTTATCCACCTTTGCAGATATTCTGCTTGCGTATTTTAACTCTTCTATCTTTCCATCACCCAGTTTCAGCTTCTCGGCTATCGAATCAATATCCGACAACGTATTCCTTGAAGCTTTCCCCTTGCCCCCGGCGATACCAATACCAAACTCTTCCGGGTCTATAACGGATTTCAAAACGCCGCACACGACGGTTGTGGTCCCGCTGCTGTGCCAGTCATAAGCCAACGCACAGGATAGTGATTGAAACCAGAGCGGGTCCGCTAATTTCTTTATCGCTCCATCCACCCCATATTCATCTATTATCGTCTTGAACATAGCATGAGCCAAGCTCTTCATCCTTTTTACCAGCCAGTAGGGTGCTGCTCCACCATGAAGCGGTAAATCCACCACGCCCGACCTGTTCATGCTCGATTCAAACCAACCCTCTTCCTTTTTTACCTGCTGATGTCTTCCCTCTAAAAACTCGCCCCTTATGCTTTCGACTGCAAACCCAGTTAAGATTCTCGTCAGCCGCTATCACGGGATTTGCCGGCTCAACGAAGATTATTTCATACCATTTCCTTTTCCCGTCCTCGGCTACCCAGTAAGAATTAAGAACCTCCATATTTGGATATTTTCTCGCCGCTCGTTCCTCAGCAATTCGTTGTAAGCTCTTCCCTGGCGTTATTTTGTGCACGCCCATTCGTTTTGGTCTTCTTCCGTGTTTTGGTCTTGTCTTCCTTCTTCCGCCCCGCCGTACCTTTGCCCTCACCACGATGATACCCTGTTTCGCTTTATACCCTAAAGAGCGTGCACGGTCCAACCGTGTTGGCCTTTCTATCCGTACAACCGCGGGTTCTCGCCTCCAGCCCATCAATCTACTTTGCCGGAGTTCGCCCACGTAAGAAGCGCCTGGTCTCTTCCACGCATCGCTTATGAATCCATATAAGGACTTAGCCATTTTCGTTTCTCCTTGACAAAATTAATTACCTGTTACAATGAATGAATGAGAATAAATAAATATAGTAAGAGAAATAAATAAAGTATATGTTATCTCTTTATTCTATCCAAAGCATTACATTATAAAATACGAATAACAAGTTTGATATGCAAGTAGCGCAGTAAAAAGAAAAGGAGAGAGTGATAGACATGGTGGATAGGCTTAAGCCGTTGGACATATTAAACAAATCGTTAAAGTCCCCGGTTATAGTGAGAATAAGAGGAGGCAGGGAATTTCGAGGTGTATTAGACGGATACGATATGCACATGAACCTGGTATTAAGGGATGCAGAAGAGTTGGATAGTGACACCTCAGTCAAGAGCATTATGGGCGAAATTCTGGTGAGAGGCGATAACGTAGTGTACGTCTCGCCAACCGTACAGAAGGGGACGGAAAAAGACAAGGGGAAGGGGAAAGGTAAGGGCAGAAGCGAGGCTAAAGAAACAGGAGAAAAAGGGACATGGTAAAAGGCACGGCTTCTTTTGGCAAAAGGCAGAAGAGGTCACACGTAATATGCCGCAGATGCGGTAGTCGCTCTTTTAGTCTGCATGCGAAGTACTGCGTGGCATGCGGTTTTGGAAGATCAAAGAAAATGAGGAAGGTATATGGCTGGAAGAAAAAGAAGCCATGAATCGAAAAAGAAGAGCTACAGACTCAAGGCGGCCGAGGTAGCTTAGCGGACAAAAGCGCCGGCCTTGAGAGCCGGTGTCCCTTTATCGGGACACAAGGGTTCAAATCCCTTCCTCGGCGTTTAACAACAAAATGGAAGAATACAAATACGAGGATTTATTGGACAGGGTTCTGGAACAACTACCGAGTACAACGACTGCGGAATCGCGTTTTGTTATACCCGAACTAAGGGTGTTTATAGAGGGAAAGACCACGATATTCGATAATTTTGATGCGGTTTGTGGCTATATAAATCGTGAGGCGGAACACGTGATAAAATTCCTGCTGAACGAATTGGGCACAGCAGGCAAGGTGGAAGGGAACAGGGTGATTTTTCAGGGACGATTTTCGAAAGGGGACGTAGAGCGTCAACTTATGCGATACATGAATGAATACGTGCTATGTGGAGAGTGCAAAAAGCCGGACACGCATATTATAAAAATGGACCGCGTGTGGGTGCTGAAATGTGATGCGTGCGGTGCTACTCGCCCTATTATGAAAAGAAAAAGAGGGAAGTAGAATAGGTGTGAGGTCAATTAGCGGCTTAGCGGTTTAGCGGCTTAGCGGCTTAGAGGTTTAGCTATAGTCAAGGACACAAATAATTGGAATGACTAATTAACGGAATTTGCCTTTTATATCTTTCCATTCTCATGTAGTATCTATAACGTACAATGACAAAATTTAACGCACTCAACATTCGGACGGACATACTGCAAAACATACGCTCGCTGGGTTTCGAAGAGATGATGCCCATCCAGGAGATGGCTATACCCTTAGCACTCAAGGGGAGGGACATAATCGGGCAGGCAAAAACCGGTACGGGCAAGACCCTCGCATTTGTCATACCAATAACAGAAAAGATACGGACAGACGCCTCTTTTGTTCAGGCACTCGTCTTGACGCCGACTCGCGAACTCGCTATCCAGGTTGCCGCCGAGTTTGAGAAAGTAGGTGGTCGGCGCATCCGCGTGGCTTTGATATACGGTGGTGCATCCATCAACGCACAGATAGACCGGCTTCGGAGAGGCGTTCATGTCGCTGTGGGCACGCCGGGCCGTATAATTGACCACATGGATAGAGGAACGCTAAGGCTCAACAAAACAGAAACGGTCGTACTCGATGAAGCCGACCGCATGCTTGACATGGGATTCATCAAGGATATGGGGCAGATATTAGAAAACACGCCGAAGAATCGGCAGACAATGCTGTTCTCGGCTACCATGCCCAAAGAGGTTCGTTTGCTGGCTGGGAAGTATATGCTTGACCCGGAATTCATTTCTGCCAGCCGAGATGAAGACGAATTAACCGTCGAAGACGTTCAGCAGTACTTTGTCAAAGTAGACCGTAAGAAAAAGATGGATGCCTTCTTCAAGGTTGTCAAACAGGAGCAACCGTCGAAAGCACTCGTATTCTGCAAAACAAAGAGATGGGTTGAGATGTTCTACGATATTCTCAGGCGCCGTAAGTTTTCTGTCGCACGAATCCACGGCGACCTCAGCCAAGCAGCACGCGAGAAAGCAATAGGAAAACTTCGCCAAGGTAAAGTAACGTATCTCGTCTGTACGGATGTCGTAGCTCGTGGCATTGATATTCCTGACATCAGTCACGTCTTCAACTATGACATACCAGATGAACCTCTAAGTTACGTACATCGCATCGGTAGGACGGCTCGCGTGGGAAAACAAGGCACGGCTATCAGTTTCATTACGCCTGACCAGCTCCGCGACCTCTGGCTTATTGAATCTAAGGCACACACAAAAATTCATGAATGGAAAATGGCAAAAAAATAAATTATAGACACAGATTAACGCTTGTGAGCTCTGCCCACATTCCCGCAAGCCCGGAAAGGGCTTAATTAACACAGATGAAAATAAATCAGGGTTTTAAATATAAGGAAGCTATGCTTCACATATGATGAAAATGAAACCATTGTTTTTGTTGCTTGTTGGTGTCGTTGTAGTTCTATTGAGTGGATGCATAAGTTCGGATAGTCCGGTAAAGGTAAAAGTAGTTAAAGAAGGCGATTATGTTCGGGTAGACTACACAGGAAAGCTGGAAGACGGCACTGTTTTTGACACGTCCATAAAAGACGATGCAATTGAAGCCGGGATATACAACCAGGAAAGGGATTACCAGCCGCTTGGATTTACGGTCGCTGCAGGTCAGATGATCAAAGGATTTGACAGCGGTGTTGTGGGTATGGCGGTAGGTGAAAATAAGACCTTAATCATCCCGCCCGAAGAAGCATACGGCGTACACCGTGAGGACATGGTCAAAACCATTCCTGTTGCAGAATTGACACGTGCAGGTATTACGCCCGTGGTGGGAGAAAAGGTCAGCACTTCTCAGGGGCAGACAGCCACAATAACTAATGTCACAGATACAGACGTTGTAATTGATTTCAATCACGAACTCGCAGGGAAAACGTTGATCTTTGACATAAAACTTGTTTCTATCGGCAGATAGAATGTGCTCAATAAAGAGCGGAAAAACCTAACTCCTAAGCATCGTGGGCTCTGCCCACGTCCCCGCAAACCCTGAAAGGGTTTAATGGGAGTTTGTTTAGACCGGGGCTCTGCCCCGGTAACTCCGCAAGCCCAGTAAGGTCTTATTTAGAGTTTCGTGCTTAGAATTTATACCACAAGATATTGGGCAATTACCATATATACGTACACGTACGTGACTGAGTAACTAAAAATGCTGCGTACTCTGCGCTCTCTGCGGTATTATATCACTCGATTTTTAGACCGTACCGCTTTCAGCCAATAATCACCGCCACGTCTTTACGTTAGAAATAATCACAGAACCTTCTTCCGAATCGCTAACCGCCTTCTCCAACGCCGCATCCAGCGTATCAGAAAAAAACACCGTCTTACCTTCGATTTTATCCTTGAACTCCGCACCCACGATTATTATCTCAATGAAATCCCTGGCGGCATTCGCTACCACTTCTTTCAGTTCTTCCTCGTTCACACCTTCACACACATATTCCGACTCCACACCAACAATCAGAATCATCCTATCAGAATACCGCCGTGCCATTTCCGTTATCTCATCGAGGAACGTCAATTTTGTGCCTGAATTGGAATTATCAATCAAAAACCGCCCTTTTCGGTTTTCAACCTTCAGCCTGCCGCGTACTGCGGAAATGTCGCCCGTATTGACCCTTTCTGGTGGAATGCCAAGACTCAAAACCGTGCAAAACGACGCTTCTAAACTGTTCCTGTAATAGTCCCCGTAGAATCCAGCTTCAAAATTGAATTTCATCCCGCCACTTACGGAATCACCATTTACCGTTTTCAACCCGTCGAAAAAGACCTTGTGCTCGGTATCGTCTAACCACAGGTTTTTTGCCTTCGCCGTGGCGCCAAAGAAGTTCGTATTGAACCTGAACCCTTTCAGTTCATTTTTTCGGTTTTCCGGCATTTCCGCGAAACTATCTGGAAGGACTATCACGGCACTACTTCTGTTTCTACCTTCTATTTCGTCTGCGTAATTCTGTATCGAGGCGATTTTCGCAGCAGAAGCGTCTTTTGTGCCTCCGGCAATCCTGTAATCTGCTTCCAAACTCGTTATTACACCTACATCGCCGATTCCCGTTAAACCAAGCGAAATTTCAAATACTGCAATCTCCGGCTTCAACTTCTTCTCGCTCGCTATGCGCATCACTTTTAATACGTTCGCAGGTGCACCGCCGATTCTGGGGAATTGCACCTCTTCCCCTGCCGATTGGAATCTTGTAACGGAACTGGTATGAGAAAGCACCTTCACCTTCTTGTTTTTCAGCAGCTGGCAGATTAGTTCGCAGACCGCCGTCTTCCCCACCGTCCCCGTTACTTCCACCACCTTTGTATCGCTGAACAGGTTTTTCAGACTTGCAATTTCTTTTACCGCTTTGTGATGGCTCATAAAAGGTACCTCCATCTTTAAAGCTTGTTTTACAACCTCGAAGTTTGGGTTCAGGTGAACGGGTGCGATAACCAGGTCGTAATCCAACGCTTTAGAAAAGGTCTGATGGTATGGGTCGAACACCTCTGCTTGTTTCCCAAGTCCCTTTAGCTCTTCTGCAATGATTTCCGCTCCGTGAATGGTGTCTAAAACCAATATCCTTGTGGCTTCTTTTAGGTTCATATTTTTGATTTCTTTTAAAAAAGAATAGAAAGAAGTTATACCTTACATAATATACAACGAGAGAAGAAAAATGTTATCAAAACTAAAAGGGATAGAGAGCTATAAAAAATATCTGGAAACGCTTGCTCTGTCAACCGCACTCGCAGGGCTCATGCTTTTCATAGCTTTTGGCTTGATGTCTTTTCCACAGGGCGAGAAAACAATTCCCAGACACTTTATTTTGTTGCTTCTCGCGGTCTTCTTCGTTATTTTCACCGTGTTTTATGAGTCGAAAGAGAGAGAAAAGGAGCGGATGAAGAAGAAGAGGAGATGGGAAGAGGGCTATCAATCGCTTCTTAAAGGCTTGTTCCTCGCCGTATGTGCAACTTTTGCTTTCGTTACAACGTTGGCAGGTATAAAATTCATACAACGAGGCGGCATTCACGCAGTTGGAGGAATGGAAGTGCTCATTTCTACGTTAGCGATATGCATAATTGTCAGCATGACCGTTCTCAGCCTGTTAAAACCTCGTGAAACAACGTAAATGAAACGCTCAAGCAAAAAAGCCTTTAAGCGCACGCTCGATTTTTTCCCTTATCTCTTCGCCTGGCATTAGCTCCTCATTTTCTATCTTCCGTAGCAACGAGTGCTTTTCATTTATCCTCTGTGCAAGTTCTGCTTGTTTCAGCCCTGCCTTTTCTCTCGCTTCTTTTATCTTCCGCCCATAATCCTCTTCCACCGCATCAATTTCCATCTCCGCTTCTATCTCGTGGTCAATTTGCGTATATAATTCCGATACCGGTTTTCTTTTGGGCTGTGCATTGACATTGGAATTAGTGTGCTGCGGTTCCAGCACTTCTTTTCCTTTCTTGGCTTCCACTACAAGTGTTCCGAGTCGTGCGCAGGATTTACAAACGCTCAACTCTGACGCATCTATTCTTATGCGGTATACCTCACCTTTTATTTCCGTGCCGCATATCTCGCACTGTGCCTTGGATTTTATTTCCATTTGTTCCTTTTTTATTGTATATAAAGTATAACTTCCTTCTATTTAAGACACAGATTTACACAGATTTAGCTTAGTTTAACCGTGTTTGTTGATTCTTATCATCTGTGTTAATTAAGCCCTTTCAGGGCTTGCGGTGATGTGGGCAGAGCCCACAAGCGTTAATCTGTGTCAACGATTTATTTTTTCTTGAAGATGTTTCATTTATATAGGAGTGAAGTAGAGAAGTAAATATTAATTGTGATTGTGATTGTGGTCAAAATGAAAGCGAGCGTTAGCAGTGGTAATAGCAACAGTAGCCGCAGTAGCAGTGTGGGTGCAAGCGCAGATGCAGGTGCGGCCTACGGCGGCGGTGATTATCCCAGATACCTGGCGGATATGGTGCGACGGTTAGAGGAATTAAACAACCAGCTGACGGATAGGGTGCAGAAGTTAGAGCGAGAAGGAATGTATCGAGAGGAGCTGAAAAATCGGTATGAGCGCGAGATAAAGAAGTTGAGGGCAGAGATAGAAAAGCTGCGTACTCCTCCTCTGATAATAGGAACTGTTGTGGATGTAATAGATAATAAAAGGATAGAGGTAAGGAGCAGCGCAGGGCCAAAATTCGTCGTAAATTACTCGCAGTCTATAGACCCCAAAGAAGCTGCTCCCGGCACGCAAGTGGGGCTGAATCCGCAGTCGTTGGCTGTGGTTAGCGTACTTCCTTCGTCAAAGGACCCTTCTGTGTATGGTATGGAACTGATAGAATCACCCGAAGTAGATTACAATATGATAGGCGGGTTAAATAAGCAGATAGAGGAACTAAAAGAAGTAGCCGAGCTGCCACTTACAGCTCCAGAGCAATTTGAACGCATAGGTGTGGAGCCACCAAAAGGTGTTCTTCTGACGGGATTGCCCGGCACGGGGAAAACGCTGCTTGCAAAAGCAGTTGCAAACCGTACATCTGCTACTTTCATACGCGTCGTTGGTTCTGAACTGGTGCAGAAATATATCGGTGAAGGTGCGAGATTGGTGCGGGAGCTTTTTGCACTGGCAAAGGAAAAAGCCCCTACCATACTGTTTATTGACGAGTTAGATGCAGTAGCGGCTCGCAGAGTAGAGGACGGCGCGTCAGGTGAGCGTGAAGTACAGCGCACGATGATGCAGCTTTTAGCCGAGATTGATGGGTTCAATCCAAGAGGTGATGTGAGAATAATAGCTGCGACAAACCGACCCGATATTCTCGACCCTGCTTTACTTCGACCCGGCCGATTTGACCGTATCATCGAAATACCTGCGCCTGATAGGGAAGCGAGGGAGGAAATATTCCGCATACACACGTCTAAGATGAAATTAGGAAAGGATGTAGAATTAGATCATCTGGCGGCACTTACTGAAAATGCCACAGGTGCTGATATAAAGGCAATAGCCACCGAAGCGGGCATGTACGCAGTGAAAAGGAATAAGGAATCAATAGAAATGGGAGAATTCGAGCAAGCAATAACGAAGATGATAGGGAACGAGCAGAAACCACATCTATACACTAAGGAGACGGGCGCGATGTTCGCCTAACAATGTTTCTTTAGAAAAGAGGGGTTGACCAAAGAAACGTACATCTTTAGTAAAGGTTTTTGCGTGCAAAAAAGTTTTGTTACCACTCACTTCGCAATTTATCCTGGAGTTTTAAAAAATGCCTATCCTCTATTTTCACAAAAAAAGCAGGTTCTCCCCGCGTAATGCTTATCCTCTCTTCTTTGCCCATCTTCCTGTAAAACTGCCCATCTATGACTAATTCTGCTTCCTTCATCCCCAGAAGCTCTAAACTTACCACTGTGTTTATATCTACGATAGTAGGTCTTGCAGAGAGTTTAAAAGGTGCAATTGGCACTATTATGGTCGCATCTACTTTTGGGTCCACTATTGGCCCGCCAGCGGACATCGCATACGCAGTGCTTCCTGTGGGCGTTGAGAAAACAACACCATCTGCCCTTAGTCGTTCTAACTCTTCACCATCCACAAAAATAGCGAAATGCAGCATTTTCCCTGGTTTTGACGTTATTATTACCGCTTCGTTCATCGCATAGGGTATCCCTCCTCTTTCGCCTTTTAGCTCCACCGAAAGTCGCTCTCGCTTCTCTACCGTAAACCCTTCTAATAGCTCTGTGAGTACAGAAACCGCATCTTCTGGCTGCACCTCCGCTAAAAATCCGATAGCACCCATATTTATGCCTAATACAGGCGTAGGAGTTTTCAAATAATGAAGCGTTCTTAGAATCGTGCCGTCACCACCAACGCAAATCAAAAAATCCACCGACATCTCTTCTACTTTCACGCCTTGGTTTTCTTTTTTGAGCTTTTTCGCCGTCTCTCTATCCAGCACGACTTCGGCTTTTTTATCCGCGCACTCAATCAGACGCTTTAATACTGCTACGTCTCGCTCCTCGCCCCTGCACACCATCCCAATTCGTTTCGGCTGAGTTGAATTCATTCCTCATTCTCGCAAAGCCGGGATATAGCCTCTGCTAAATCACCTCGTGTCTCGATTAGCGTGGCTTTTGCCTCTTCCGCACTGCAACCCGCTTTTTCCACCACTATTTCCACATCTTCAGCAGAGATACTCACTTCATGTTCCTCTTCCTGCTCAGGCGCCAATTCGCGCTTAGGGCGTTTTACCGGTGTACCCGTTATTTGATACATCTTCGAGCCCTGAGCATCCATAATCGTAACGGAAGCATCTTCAAAAACGAGTTCTGCATCGGCTGTTTTTATCACTACTTCTTCCACGTCGTTCATCTCTTCTACGCTTAGACCCACTTGCTTCATCATCTGGTCTAATTTCTTAGGGCTCAGGTTTACCCCCTTTCTAAATCCACCTCGCATTTTTTCTTCCCCTCTCTTTAACTTTAACCTCTCACTCTCTATGTAGCACTAATCTAATAAAATTTATTTAGCTCTCTGTATATTTATTCTTATGCATACCCCACAAGCATCAAAATTCGTATCACATCCTCTTTTAAAGGAAGCGGTGGTAGAGCAGAGAAAATACCAGATTTCTATTGCAGAAACAGGTAAGAAGGACTCATTGATGGTTGTTTTGCCTACTGGCCTGGGTAAGACGACCATAGCTCTTTTTGTTCTGATAGACCGGCTGAGGAAGGGGAAGATTCTTTTCCTCGCTCCTACGAGACCTTTAGTCGAACAGCATTCGGTGTTTTTAAAAGATGTGATGACCCTTGATGCTTCTCGTATACAAACGTTCACGGGTACTATATCGGCGGATAAACGAGAAAAGTTATGGGACGCTGCAAATATAGTCGTTTCCACGCCACAGGTAATAGAAAACGATTTACTGAGCAACCGGGTCTCCCTCCGCGATATAGCGCTGCTAATACTCGATGAATGTCACCGCGCAGTGGGAAACTACTCGTATGTATACATAGCGGAGAAATATTATGAACAGGCGAAAGAGCCGCGGGTATTGGGGATGACCGCTTCTCCTGGCAGTGACAGAGAGAAGATAAGGGAAATTTGCACTTCCTTAGGCGTAAAGCATGTGGAAAGCAGGACGGAATACGACCACGACGTAGCCCCTTATGTATTCAAGAAGAACTTTGAATGGCGTAGTGTGGAAGTCCCTGAAGAGATAAAGCGCCTGAAACGAGTGCTGGATGAGGTACTGGAAACGCGATTAAAGGAATTACAAAAGCTCGGGTTCATAAGAAAGAAGAAGAAGGGCAGGGACGTATCAAAAACAGAGCTTTTACAATTAAGGCGGATAATAGAGATTCAACTGGCAAAATGGAAGCATGCGGACTTATACAAGGCGTTGTCATTGCAAGCGGAAGTATTGAAGCTAAAACATGCGATTGAGTTGATAGAGACGCAGGGCATTTTCGCAGTGAGAAAATATTTTGACCGGCTGAAGAGCGAAGCACTTTCAAAAGAGGGGAGCAAGGCAGCAAAGCGGTTGCTTAAGGATACGAAGTTCGTGGATGTGATGTCCATGGTGGCATCATACGAAGGTGAGCATCCAAAGCTGAACGCCCTGGTAAGGATACTGCAGGAGGAAACCCGTGTTAATCCCGCTACAAGAATAATTGTATTCGCTAACTACCGCGATACGGCGGAGATGATTATATCAACGTTGCACAGGTTGAATGCAGAAAAGGCGGGAATAAAAGCGGTTAAGTTCATCGGACAGGCATCAAAAGTGGGCGATAAGGGATTAACGCAAAAAGAGCAGGTAGAAATAATAAATAAGTTTAAAGAAGGTGTCTACAACGTTTTGGTTGCCACTTCCGTGGCTGAGGAGGGACTGGATATCCCCGCGACCGACCTCGTGCTGTTCTACGAGCCCATTCCTTCTGCGATAAGAAGCATACAAAGAAAAGGAAGGACTGCGAGGAAAAAAATAGGCAAAATAATCGTGCTTATTGCAAAAGGAACGAGAGATGAAGGATATTACTGGCTCAGCAGGAGCAAGGAGCAGGCAATGAGGAGAAGGATAAGTGAACTCAGCGGGGACGGCGGGATAGGGAATGAAGTTGCTGAAACAGTAACGGCGAAAGTGAAAGCGAATTTAGAGGATAAAGTCAAAGTCAAACTACTGCATCGTGAACAAAAAGAGGAGCAAAAACAAAGACAGATAACCGAGTTTGGGGCGGAGCCATTGCAATTAGCCATCTTTGTAGACATGCGAGAGACGCGGTCGGGAGTGGCGAAGTTCCTGGCGAAAGCAGGTGTGGACCTGAAATTGCAGAATTTGGAGATTGGCGACTACGTTGTCTCAGATAGGGTTTGTATAGAGCGGAAAACAACGCTTGATTTCCTTGATTCGCTGATAAACAAACGCAGGAATTTGTTCGACCAGATACACCGAATGAAGAGCGAGTACGAAAACCCCTTGCTCGTTATTGAGGGGGAATCAATTTATGGGCAGAGGAATGTGCATCCAAATGTGGTGAGGGCTGTAATGGCTACCATAGCGATTGATTTCTCTGTTCCTATACTACAAACAAGGGACGAAGCAGACACGGCATCGTTGATTTACGTGATTGCAAAGCGTGAGCAACTGCCGAACAAAACGGAGGTGAATCCGCACGGTAAGAAACCTTCGGCATCTTTAAGGGAGCAGCAGGAATATCTCATCTCTGCATTGTCTAACATCGGTATTGTAACGACAAGGAATCTGTTAAGACGATTTAAAACGGTAGAAGGCATTTTAACGGCGTCAAAGGAGGAATTGATGGAGGTAGAACACGTGGGTAAAAAGACAGCCGAACATATAAAAGAGGTCTTGTGTGCGGAATATAGCGGCACTTAAACCGTAAAAATTTTGTATTTCATGTTCTCTTCCATTATTTCCTCTTCTATTCGCTTTGCAATTATCTTCTCAGGATGATGAAGCCCTTTAACTCGTTTCGTGAGGTCTTCAAAACTGGAAAACTCCCCTTTCTCCTTCTCTTCCACTATCGCCCACATCAATTTCTTTCCTATCCCGGGCAGCAAATCGAGTGTATGCAATCTCGTGGTGATGGGTTTTGCTTCGTTGAACGCCCGTATGAATCTTTCTTCGTCCTCCTTTACCATTTTCTCCAGAATATAAGAAAGTTCTACCTTCGCCGTCTGTGTCAGTTCAGTATACCTCAATCGCTTGATTACATGGTCTATTACGTCTCGCTCCCCTTCTCCAATATATACGCGTTCATACACCGCCGGGATTTTATCTTTCTTCGGTGAAAGTTCCATTAAGACGAACTTAGCCTCGCCAACAGCCTGAACAAGTGGTTTTTTCTGATATACCGGTCGAGAATCCTCGGGGTGCCCATAGGGCAAATAATCGAGGATATAAACATGCGTTTCTCGTTTCTTTTCCCTGCCACTTTCCCTTCCCCTCTCTATCCTACCCCTTTTTTCATACTCGTTTCCTCTCATCCCCTCTCCCCTCTAAAACTTTTTAGAAACTTTTTTTTAAAAAAAAATCAAAAAAAAATCAACCTTTTTTGTTTTGTGTAACTCATTCATACTTGGCAACGCAATCAAGTATTTTTTCTATGTTTGCCTCGGTAAGTGTGAATCTCTCCTTCGCGTAGATTGCTCGAACCTCATTATTGCTCTTTGGCATCAGGTCAGCAATCCGAACGGCAATCTCCTCTTTTGTTTTCTCTAACTCCAGAAGCTCATTTACAAGGGCTCTTGACTCTTTAGCTCCGAGTTTGGAGAACTTTGTCGTGTTCTCAACCGCTTTTCTCCGCTCGAACCGCATTTCATTCTCTTCCGCCGCCTCTTTCTCTTTCTCTTCCTTCTTCCTTTCCTTCCCTCGCTCACGCATCGTCCTCGGTGCAGTCAAAACATCCCTAGCTTCTGCGAGTGTCAGAGCCGATTCCTCGATTATATCCTTTACTATCATTTCTCTTACCTCTACCCCTATATTGCCGCCTTATCTTCTTCTACTTTTCATTACCTGTATGTATCTATCAAACTATAAGCAAAAAAGGAATAAAAAGCTTTTTATTATAATATATTCCATAGTTTCAACAAACAGTAGGACAAGGAGGTATGATTTAACGTATGAATAATTACAGGGTAAAGGACATAAACCTTGCAGAAGGCGGAAAAACGAGAATAGAGTGGGTCAGTGGTAGAATGTCGGTTTTGAGCATGATAAGGGATAGATACGAGCGTGAGAAGCCGTTAGAAGGTGTAAATGTGATAGCATGTTTGCACGTCACAGTGGAGACGGCGAATCTTGTCTTAGCACTAAAAGCGGGTGGTGCGGAAGTTGCACTTACGGCTGCCAATCCGCTCTCTACGCAGGACGACATAGCTGCTGCTTTGGCTTCGCTCGGAATAAGAACATACGCATTCAGAGGTGAGAGCAATGAGGAATATTACGAATGCTTGGATGAGGCACTCCAGATAGAACCTTCGGTAGTGCTTGACGATGGCGGCGATGCAACTACAAAAATTCATACAGAGCATGAAGAACAGATGAAAAACATAATGGGCGGCTGTGAAGAGACGACCACGGGCGTGATAAGACTTCACGCAAGAGCGAAGGAGAACAAGCTGGGCTTCCCTTTTATCGCGGTTAACGATGCAGAGACGAAAATGATGTTTGATAACCGATACGGAACCGGGCAGAGCACAATTCATGGCGTGATGAATGCGACAAATATTCTCCTTGCAGGTAAGGTTGTCGTAGTAGCCGGCTACGGCTGGTGTGGACGAGGAGTAGCGCTAAGGGCAAAGGGGCTGGGGTCATCCGTGGTAGTAGTGGAGACAAACCCGCGGAAAGCATTAGAGGCGGTTATGGATGGATACAGGGCGATGCCAATGCGAGAAGCGGCAAAAATCGGTGACCTCTTTATCACTGCTACCGGCGATACGTCGGTTATACGCGGCGAGCATATCGAGTTGATGAAAGACGGCGCAATTCTCGCCAATACGGGTCATTTTAATGTCGAGATAAATACAAACGACCTGGAAGAGATGGCGGTAGCGAAAAACGAGGTAAAAGAGAACGTGGTTGAATATCGGATGACCGATGGCAGGAAGCTATATCTGCTTTCTGAAGGCCGACTTGTGAACCTCGCTGCGGCATACGGGCATCCTCCAGAGGTGATGGACATGAGTTTCGCAAATCAGGCGTTGTGCGTGAGGTACATAGTAGATAATCATGAGAAGCTTCGCAAAGAGGTATATCCCGTACCGAAGGATATAGACGAGGAAGTGGCTCGATTGAAGCTGAAGTCAATGGGCGTGGAGACCGAGGAACTGACGGAAGAGCAGAAGAAATATCTCAGTTCATGGGATTTTGGGACGTAGCCACCAGGCAATAGGCAATAGCCACTAGGGGTTAGGCTAAAGTCCCTAGTCCCTGATCACTATTTAGGGCGGAGAAGAACATGGGTGAGGAGAAGAAGATGGAGAAGGTCGAAAGGTTAAAAAAGAAGTTAGAACATTGGGCTGAGCACAATAAAGAGCATGCGGAAAGTTTCAGGAAGGCGGCGAGAGAAGCAGAAAAGATTGGACTCGTGGATGTCGGTAGGCTTTTGAAAGAAGCGGCAAAGAGTATGGATGAATCGTCGGCACTGCTAAAAGAGGCGATGAGGGAGTTATCTTGAACTAACAAACTTTAAAATTTAAAAACGTTTTTTTTTCATTGTAGATAAAGTATAACTTCTACCTATTTAGGACGCAGATTTACATGGATTTACGCAGATTTATTTTAGTTTAACCGTGTTGATTCTTATTGTCTGCGTTAATCCGTGTTAATCTGTGTTAATCTGTGTCTATATAATTTTATAAGTCTTTACTTTGCGTGATGAAGTTGGCAGTCGAGACTTTACATTTACGTCCCAAACATCTTATAATAACCCATAAAATCCGATAATATCGGCATCAAATCAACGCCTCTTATCCTGCCCAACCCGCCGGAAGCAGCAGAAATCTCATCAAATTTGGTTATTCCGTCTTTCCTGACACCCTCGCCATTTATAACTATGGGAACAGGATCACCACTGTGCCGTTTTATTGATACAGGCGTGCTATGGTCCGCAGTAATGGCGATATATGCGCCAACATCCATTATTCGTGCTACAAGCTCTTTATCTATCCGCGAAATCATGTCCACCTTTCCCTCGAAGTCGCCGTCGTGTCCCATGCTATCGGTAGCTTTCACGTGAAGGAAAACAAAATCATGCTTCTCAAATGCATGCAAAGCGGCTTCTACTTTATTATTTAAGTTTGTATCCGCTCTGCCTGTCACACCTTCAACAGGCACAACGTCCATGCCGAGATATTTCGCAACGCCTTTGTAAAGAGAAGCTCCTGCTATGCAGGCGGCGCCGAATCCGAATCGCTCTTTCATTGCCGGCACTTCCTCATAGCTGCCCGCACCTCGCAGCAGAATTATGTTCGCAGGTAGTTCGCCTCTCCGCCTCCTTTCCTTATTTACCGGATGTTCATTCAGTATATCATAACTCTGCCGGACAAATTCATTCACGATGTTTGCGGTCTTGAGTTCTTTCTCGCCTTCCTCAAGTTCAAGTTTAAGCGGCACACATTTTTTTACTTCGCTCCCAGCTTCATGCGTGTCCACATCAGAGACCGCGTTTGACAGATTCTCGCCTTTCAGTACCAGTGCGCATCGGTGTTCCGTGGTATTCGTGAACATTATTTTGGTGTGGTCTATTTCAAGCCCGTTTAGTGCTTCTGCCAGATCTTTACTGCCCTTCCTCCCGGCTCTTCGGTCTATGATTCGCATCTTATCATCCACGGTAGCGAAATTCGCTCTGAAAGCAACGTCTCCTTCGCATAGTTCCATATCAGCACCAAGCGCTTCAAACACACCCCTGCCGGGGTAATACTTGTATGGGTCGTAGCCAAGGATTGCGAGATGTGCCGTATCGCTTCCAGGCACTATCCCGGGAGATATGACGTCCATCAGCCCGTTTATTCCCTCTTTGCTTATCTCATCTAAATAAGGCGTATTAGCAGCTTGTAAAGGTGTCTTTCCTTCTATGGATGGGCGGTCCCCGAGACCATCGCAGATTAGCAATAACGCTTTAGCTTTAGCTTTGTTTTTTTTCATTGTGTATAACGTATAACTTCCTTCCGTTTATTTTTTTCAATCACCCATTCCAACCGCTATCAAATACCCTCGTGCTCGCTCGGTTTTCGGATACCGATTCACGAGTTGCCAGAACTTGGGTCCGTGTCGTGGCACCTTCAGGTGTGCAAGCTCATGCACCACAACATAATCATGCACAAATGTCGGCATTTTCAACAGACGGTCGGAAATCCTGATTGTTTTGGTTCTCGTGTTACAGGTTCCGAACGTGCGTGTATTTTGCTCGGTCGTATAACGTATCTGCTTCCAGGAAAGTTCACCACTAAAATACCGCTTATTGAGTGCTCGAGCACGCTGTTCCAGTACGGCATCAGCATTTTTATCCGTGAGTTCGTTTTTACGTCGCCGCGACTCGAAACGCTTCTTCGCCCATTGAACGTATTTTAACTCATCCTCTCGTGAGAGAGCCGCAGGTATGTGTAAGTGAATGACACCATCCACTTCTCGTGCACTTATCGTTTTCTTTCTTCTTTGACTGCGAATTATCTTGACGTCCATCCTTCTTAGCAAGCATATTTAATTAAGGGTGACGAGCACGAGCCCACTGCGGAACTGCAGCTTCAGGGAACGCATCTATTCGTGGGAGGTACGGCTTAATGTCGATTATCTGCGAGCCTTCAAAAGCGTCGAGCCCTTTCACCGATAAAACATCCCCTTCCAGTTTCACCAGTTCCGCTACGCACAATCCGATAGAATTCGGTCTGCTTGGGCTCCTGGAGGCGAACACACCCACTTTTGGGTTTCCCGCACGCCCCATAGGAATTACTTTTAAAACCCTTCTTCTCTCATCAGTAGCTTGTAAATGAAGCCAGTAGAGGATGATAATATGCGAGAAGGTATCTAATCCTTCCAAACCCTCACGAAAATCATCAAAAATTCGTATCTTTGATATTCCCCTTTCGTCCGCCTTATCCACCACACCAATAAATCGTAACTTCATGGCTTTACTTTACCTGAAGGACGAAGATAGCAGTGCTCCGCCCACGGCACCTATGTACTGTGGGTATTTCGGCACAATGACATCAAATCCTAATACATCGTTCATCGCTACCGGCACGCCCTTCACCAGTGCAGTACCGCCAACTTCTATCGCAGGCTGCCTGAGGTCTATTTCCTGTAACAACTGCTCTTTTACCTGCTCCACAACGGAATGACATGCAGCAGCCGCAATGTCTTCGCGCCTTGCCCCGCTTGATAATGCGGATACGAGGTCCTGAATACCAAAAACGATGCAATAGCTGTCGGTCTTTACTTTATGCGCGTCGCCTTCCAAAGCCAGCTCCCCCATCTCTACCACGTCTACACCCAGTCTACGTGCCACCATCTCCAGAAACCTTCCCGAAGCACCCGCGCATATTCCACCCATCGTGAAGTTGTCGGGGATGCCATCTTTTGCCGTTATTATCTTGTTGTCCATGCCGCCGATGTCAATAATCATTGCCTCTCCCTTTTCTATCCCCGCAAGATACATCGCAGCCTTTGAGTTCACGGTCAGCTCTTCTTGTACCAGATCCGCGTTGAAATGCTCACCTAACCCATATCTGCCGTAGCCGGTCGTTCCTATCGCCTCTATGTCCTCCCTTTTCACACCTGCGATTTCCAGCGCTTTCGCAAAAACACGCTCTCCCGTTTTTATTACGTCCCCCGTTGGAGTCCATGTAGCGCCCAACACCTCATCATCCTGCATTATTGCTGCTTTTGTCGTTGTGGAGCCCGAATCTATGCCCGCCGTGAGTCCTTCCTGTTTCGTCCTTTCCAGTATCCATCTCCGCTTCACTATCGTAATCAATGCTTCCATTCTCGTCAGTAATTCACCCGCCTTCGTCCGATCCGAAAAGGGATACATAACAAGCGGCAAGGCTGTCTTATCCTGTATTATTTTCCTTATTTCCGTCCTTATAACCGCTCCTCGCGGACACTTATGACAGCCTGCAATAAATACGGCATCCGCATCGCATAACCCATCAGCCACCGCGTATCCTCTTGCCAACGCCACACTTAATCCAACGCTGTTCTTAAGGTCATATCCAAATTCGTCCACTTTCGATGCTACATAGTCAAGGTCAACTTCAGGCACAAATATCTCTGCTCCTATATCCGTAGCAACTTTCTCTATCTCTTTTTGCACGTTCCCGTACACGGTGCCACAGGAAACCTGAGCGATCTTTATCTTTTCCTCTCTTTCCCTGTCCTTTTCCTCCTTCCTTGCAGTCCCCATGATTTTAATATAACCCCTATTTTATTTATTTTACTTTACTTATATTTGAGAATATATATTCATACAGGAATTATGCGTGATGCAAGACGAGTAAGATGTGTTGGTTTTCAGCCAAACTTCCTTTACTTCGAGCCAAAGGCAATGGCAGGAGCACGGGGGATGGGCTTCTATAATCCCAAAACTGAAAAAATATTGAAGGTAGAAGAGTTAGAGAGCATAAGGCTGAAAGATTATTTGCGGCTCGACCAGGCGGAATCGGCGAAGTTAATGGATATTTCGCAGCCTACGTTCCATCGAATATTAACTGAAGCACATCGAAAAATAGCAGAAGCCTTTGTCGAAGGGAAAGCCATAAGGATAGAGGGCGGGAGCTATGTGTTGGCGGAATGCAAAATTCCCGCTCGGTGTGGAGGGGGAAAGCACGGAGGTGGAAGAGGACATTTAGCTTCTTTTAATTTCGAGGATAAGATATAATTATGACTATGACTACGGGAGCAGAAGGGGAGAAAGAAGGTAAGAAGAGGATGAAGGAGGAGGAGGAGGCAGTGAAAGCGAGGATGGAGACGGTAAAGTACAAGATAATGGTGATGAGTGGAAAGGGGGGAGTAGGGAAAACGACGGTAGCCGCGAATCTCGCTTTTGCTCTTGGAATGAGGGGTTTAGATGTGGGGTTGATGGATGCCGATATACACGGGCCTGATATTCCGAAGATACTGGGAATAGAGGACAAGCGACCAGAGATTTCGGGGGATAAAATGTCGCCAATTTTGGTCACACCGAGGCTGAAAGCGATGTCCATAGGTTTTCTGCTGCCTGACCGGGATTCACCTATCATCTGGCGGGGACCGATGAAGATGAATGCGATACGACAGTTCCTCTCAGACGTGGATTGGGGTGTGCTGGACTATATGGTCGTTGACCTTCCGCCGGGGACTGGGGACGAACCGCTAAGTGTTGCGCAGTTGATAAAAAACGTGGATGGTGCGATAATAGTAACAACGCCGCAGGATTTAGCATTGCTGGATTCGAGAAAGGCAGTGAACTTCTCAGGTGTGCTGAAAGTGCCTGTGATAGGGATAATCGAGAACATGAGCGGATTTACATGCCCTCACTGTGGCAAAGAGATAAACATTTTCAAATATGGCGGTGGTGAGCGGGCGGCGAGCGAGTTAGGTGTGCCTTTCCTCGGCAGGGTGCCGCTCGACCCGAAGATGGTAGAAGCCGCGGATGCGGGAACCCCTTTTGTCATGCAAAAGGAATCGAAGGTGAGGGAAGCATTTGAGCACATAGTTGAAAATGTGCGGGTATTTGTGGAAGGTGAGAAAGAACAAAAGAAGTAAATAGCCTTTTTATATTGTAATGAATATATATTCATATAAAGAGGGAAAAAAGTAAAAAAGGGAGAAGGTGGAGAAAAGATGAAGATGTGCGTAACCGCAACGGCGGGAGATTTGAATGCGCAGGTAGACCCGAGGTTTGGCAGGTGCCAATACTTTGTATTCATTGATTCGGATACGATGGCGTTCGAAGCGATGGCAAATGAAGCGATCGCTGCACCGGGAGGAGCAGGGATTCAAGCGGCGCAGACAGTAGTGAATAAAGGAGCGAACGTGCTTATATCGGGAAATGTAGGTCCCAATGCTTTTCAGGTGCTTTCCACGGCTGGTGTGAAAATTGCAACCGGCGCGTATGGCACAGTAAAAGAAGCAGTTGAGATGTATAAAAGCGGTAAATTAGGTGAGACAGGTGCTTCAACAGTTGCTGCTCATGCGGGTATGGGCGCTACTGCGCCAGGTGGCGGATTTGGCATGGGTATGGGCGGAGGACGTGGTGGCGGTAGAGGACGTGGCATGGGCATGGGACTTGGCATGCAGCAACCAATGCCTTCGCAACCACAACCACAAGCGCCGCAGGCACCGACAGCACCGAAAACAAAAGAAGAAGAACTCGAGCAATTATCGAACATGGCAAGTAGATTGGAGAAAGATTTGGAAGAAGTGAAGAAGAAAATAGAGGCGCTTAAAAAGAGGTGATAAAGATAAAATGAGCGGCATGGGAAGAGGAGGAGGAAGAGGTCAAGGAATAGGACGAGGAGGTCGAGGGCGAGGCGGAATGGGCGGCACCGGATTGGGACCAGGCGGAGAATGCCGATGTCCAAATTGTGGCAATACAATGCCGCATCAAGTTGGGGTGCCATGCTATCAGCAGACCTGCCCGAAATGCGGGTCTAAAATGACGAGACCGTAAAAAAACCTTTCTTTCAAAAAGAAAGCTTTACCAAAGAAATATTATATAGGAGGGAAAAAAATGGGGGGAAATAGATGGAGAAACATGTATTATCTAACGGGTTTGCCGGGCTGGATGAGATTTGGATACTCGCCAGGCTGGGTAGGTAGAAGTCCAACGGGAATGCCGCCAGGTGCGCAGTATCTCAGTCAAACAGGACAGATGCCGCAATTCGGTTCCTGGATACAGCGGCAAGCACCAGCACCGGCAGGCGCGCCTGTTGCACCAACACCAATGGGCATGCCGACAATGCCAAAGGAACAGGAGATTTCTATGCTTGAATCACAGGCGAAGATGCTTGGTGACCAGTTAGAGCAGATAAAGAAGAGATTGGGAGAACTGAGCAAGTAAAGAGAGGAGGTGAAAACACGATGGGTAAATGTGAACTATGCGGAAACGAAGGGAGTAGAATGGAAGCAGACCACAAAGAGCTTGGTCGCATTATGATTTGCCAGACGTGCTGGTCAAAGCTATACGAAAAAAACAGTATGGCAGCGGATGTAGGTTGTTCTGGCGGTAGTTGTCCATTTTGCAAGTAGGCAAAGGGAAAATCAAAAAGAGAGGTGGTAATGTAAGAGCATGAAACTATGTATACCAACACTGGGAACTGGAGGATTAGACGATTTTGTAAGCGAGCATTTTGGAAGAGCGCCAACGTTTACTGTTGTGGATATAGTGAATAACGAGGTGGAAATTGTGCAGAACACGGGTGAACATTTTGGCGGCGTGGGCAATACGCCGGAGCTCGTAGCAGGTGCAGGTGCGGAAATAATGCTCTGTTCAGGATTAGGGCCACGTGCAATCGGCATGTTTGAGCAGTTGGGGATAGAGGTGTATGTGGGTGCCAGCGGCACGGTAAGCGAAGCAATAAGGGCTTTCCAGGCAGGAGCACTCGCAGAAGCCAGTGATGCCAATGCGTGTAAAATGCACCGACATTAAAGCGCTGGCTAAAGAGCACGTAACCAACGGCAAAACAATGAACAGATGATTATTGCGGTAGCAAGTGGTAAAGGCGGTACGGGAAAGACCACCGTAGCAGTTAATCTTGCGCTGTCGCTTCCGAACGTACAAGTACTCGATTGCGATGTTGAAGAGCCAAATTCACATATCTTCCTTAATCCGGTGAACGAGGAGATAAAGCCGGCATATACGCGGGTGCCAACGGTCAATTACGATCGGTGTGATTACTGCGGGAAGTGCGCTGCGGCGTGTGAATACAACGCCCTTGTTGTTGTGCCCCAAAAAGAAGTCATGGTGTTCCCTGAACTTTGTCACGGCTGTGGGTTATGCACCATGGTATGCCCGCAGGACGCGATCAGCGAGGAACAGAGGGAGATCGGCGTTATAAAAACAGGAAAAAGCAGTGACGGCAACATTGACATTGACCTCGTGTACGGGTTGTTGAATATCGGCGAGGTGATGGCAACACCGCTGATCGACCAGGTAAAAGCGGAGCTTAATCCAGAAAAGACCGTGATTATTGATGTCTCGCCGGGAACGGCATGCCCGGTGATTGCTGCGGTGCAAGGCAGCGATTACTGCGTGCTTGTGACTGAACCTACGCCGTTTGGGCTCTACGATTTGAGGCTTGCGATTGAGGTGCTCAGAGTGCTAAAGATTCCTTTTGGCGTGGTGATAAATAAAGCAGGGATTGGAGATCGAAAAGTCTATGAGCACTGCGAGAAGGAAGGAATACCGATTTTGCTTGAGATTCCGCATGACAAGCGGATTGCACGGTGCTATTCAGAGGGCGTGCCCTTTGTGAAGGACATGCCGGAGTGGAAGGAGCGATTTGCAGAGATAATTGATAAAATTCTCTTATAACCACAAGATCACACAAGATTAACACAGAAGAGAGAAAATGAAAGACATGAATGAAAAGTGGCTTTATAAGGACTTGACTAAAGAGATTATCAGTGCATCAATGGAAGTTCATCGTGAATTAGGCTCTGGTTTCCTTGAATATGTTTATGAAGAAGCTTTATGTTATGAGCTAAACTTGAGAGAGATTTCTTTTGAAAGGCAGAAAGAACTTGATATTTATTACAAAGACTTGCTAATCCCCAGAAAATATAAGCCTGATTTGATAGTCGAGAATAAAGTCATGGTAGAGATAAAAGCAACATCGGGCTTAACGAAAGTTGAAGAAGCACAGTTATTAAACTATCTAAAAGCGACAAAGATGCGTGTTGGTTTATTATTAAATTTTGGTGCGAAGAGTCTGGAGGTAAAAAGAAGAATCTTGTGAAATAAACCCTTTCAGGGTTTTCGGGGGGGTGGGCAGAGCCCACGATGTGTAATCTTGTGGTTATAAAAGAACTATGCAAATGAAGCAAATAACTGTTATAAGCGGAAAAGGAGGCACGGGGAAGACAACCCTTGTGGGCTCGTTCGCCGCCCTCGCAGAGAACAAAGTCATTGCAGACTGCGATGTGGACGCACCAGACCTCCATCTGCTGCTGCATCCAGAAATCATAGAGAGAGAGGAGTTTAAAGGCCTGAAAGTTGCCGTTATGGATAAAACGCTATGTACCGAGTGCGGAACGTGCGAAGAAACATGTAGATTCAATGCGATAGTTTTGACCGAAGAATCAGGTTATGCAGTCAATCCCGCACGTTGCGAGGGCTGCGGCGCCTGTGTGTTTTCGTGTCCACAGGAAGCACTTACGCTGAAAGAACGTGTCTCTGGGTATGCCTTTATATCAAAAACGAAATATGGCACAATGGCGCATGCGCAGCTAAATATCGCGGAAGAAGCGTCTGGGAAACTGGTTACCGCGGTTAGAAACACGGCACAACAGGTTGCGGAAAAAGAGGGATGTGAACTCATTCTGATTGACGGAGCGCCCGGCATCGGCTGTCCGGTAATTGCATCATTGACCGGCGTGGACCTCGCACTTATCGTTACCGAGCCCACGATGTCAGGACTGCATGACCTCGAACGAATCCTGGATGTGACCAGACATTTTGGGATTGGTTCGGTCGTCTGCATCAACAAATACGACATTAATGAGGAGAACAGCCAGAGGATTACCGAGTTTTGCCGGCAGCGTGGAATAGAGGTGGTTGGAAACATTCCATACGACAGCGTGGTCACTGAGGCGATGGTTGCAGGTATGCCAGTGGTTGAATTCTCGGAAGGCATGGTGTCGGATGCGATAAAGGATGTGTGGGAGAGTATAATATGAAAATAGTCTATGGACCGGTTCCCTCACGGCGTCTTGGACGCTCTTTAGGCGTTAGCCCAATTCCATTCAAAACCTGTAACTATTCCTGTGTGTACTGCCAGCTCGGCAGGACAACGCACATGACCAATCAGCGTAAAGACTTCTTCCCACCGGAAGAGTTGTTGAACGAAATCAAAAGGGTAATAGAAGTAGAAAGCAGCCGTGGTGAAATAGATTTTGTGACCTTCGTAGGCGAAGGCGAACCGACGTTATGTAAAAGCCTTGGCTGGCTAATCAGGAAGACCAAAGAAATAGCAGATATACCCATAGCCGTTGATACAAACGGTTCCCTGCTTTACAGAGAAGACGTAAGAAATGACCTTTCGGAAGCAGACGTTGTTATGCCATCGCTTGACGCAGGCACTGCTGAAACATTCAGAAAGATAAACAGACCGCATCGTGGGATTGATTTTGAAGCGGTTGTTGAAGGTATGGAAAAGTTCAGGCAAGAATATGATGGAGAGATATGGG
>QEXZ01000059.1 GCA_003160755.1 Methanomicrobiales archaeon | reverse complement strand
GATAATTTTACATAAGTTCGAGCATAGGAAAGGAGTTTATAGGTGAGAAATCCACAAGAAAACAGAAAATAAATTAGGGACGCAGATTAACACAAACTTTTTTGCAAGCAAAAACCTTTACCAAAAAAATACGATGAAAAGATTAATGCCGTTAGCCCCGTCCGACAAAAAAAGAATAAATCTGCGTAAATCCATGTAAATCTGCGTCCTAAATAGGTAGAAGTTATACTTTATCTACAAAAATAAATCAGTGTAATCTGTGTTAATCTGTGGTTAAAATAAAAGAACACAGGAGGACGTTAAAGGCTGGAAGTTTAAATATAAGAAGCACCAAATAATTTAACGGAACTCTACAAAATCAATAATCATCACCGGAATAGGGTATTAACTAAAAGAAGAGAAGAGAGAAGATGGATGCTAACGCGATAGAAAGGGTATTAGAAGCGAAAAAAGCATACATGAAAGGAGTTTTTCATGTTAGAGAAATAGGGCTATTTGGTTCATATATTAGAGAAGAGCAAACTGCAAGCAGTGATATAGACGTTCTTGTTGAATTTGAAAAGGGACATAAGGACTTTTTTAATTATATGAGATTTAAATTCTATCTTGAGGGGCTTCTAGGGAGGAACGTGGACCTTGTGATAAAAAATGCAGTTAAATTGAGGTTGAGGGAACGGATTTTTAGTGAGGTTGAATATGTCTAAACAGAAAAGGGATTACCTCCTTTTTATAGAAGATGTCTTAACTTGTATTGAAAAGATAGAACGATATACAAGTAACGTCTCTTTTGAAGATTTTAGTGGAAATGACATGGCTGTTGATGCTGTTATATGAAACTTTGAAATAATTGGCGAAGCGGTAAAAAAGATCCCAGAAGAAATAAAGACGAGGTATGCCGATGTAGAGTGGAAAGAAGCTGCGGGATTTAGGGACGTCTTAATTCATGATTATTTCGGGATTGACATAGAAGCGGTATGGGACACTGTGAGAAATAATATTCCACCATTCAAAAAACAGATACTAAAAGTTTTAGAATCAGAAAAAGCATCAAAAAGAGGAGCAAAGAATGAGTGACGCATCACAGATCACGCATCACGAGATATGCCACACATGAAACACAAAACCGTCTGCATCAAACTTTTTTGCAAGCAAAAACCTTTACTAAAAAAGAGAAAAAATCAGCGTAAATCATCAGTGTCTTAAAAAATATTATTCCTGTTTTATGACCACCAGGATGAGGGGGGTGTTTGATGAAGAAGAAGCGAAGAAGGAAGGGTTTTATTATAAGAGTTTGTGAGGGAGTATGTATATTTATATCCTCACAGCATCTATGGAAAAAAGAGATAAAAATCATGACAAAAACGGCATCTTAGAAGTATTAAAATCCCTTCTTTTAGGATAGAAAATAAATCTGTGTAATCTGTGGTTAAAAAAGGAGCGATAACATGAAAATCACAATAATAGGAAGCGGATTTGTTGGCACGGCAATTGGAAAGGGGCTTATCGAACTCGGCAACGAAGTGATTTTCTACGACGTAGTTGACAAAAAACTGCCAAATTTTACATTCACAAAGGATATAAACCACGCAATTGAAAGCACGGATATTTCTTTTATCTGTGTCCCAACGCCAACAACTCCTGCAGGAATTGATTTGAGCTACATAAAAGAAGCAGCAAAAAATATAGGGAAAGCATTGGCAAATAGTACGTGTTTAGCTAACCACAAGATTACACAGATTTTCACGAGAAAATATGAAGGTGTAAAACATAAAATGTAAATCTAACCAATATCTTTTGCATAGTACCCTCTTCTTGTGTTAATCTCGTGAAATCTCGTGGTTTTTTTCGCCTCAGCTAAACACACACTAAAAGGGAAAGAAGTTGAAGGTGATATTTACCTCGTTGAAGATTTAGTGAAGAAACCTTCGCCGGAAGAAGCGCCATCAAATTTAGGCATATTGGGTAGATACGTTTTGACGCCAGCGATATTTGGTGCAATCGAGGGGACTCATCCAGGAAAAGGAGGTGAAATTCAACTTACTGATGCGGTACGCCTCACAAGAGAGAAGATATATGCTTATGTTTATAGGGGAAGGAGATACGACATAGGGAACAAACTCGACTGGCTAAAATCGAATATCGAGCTTTCTTTACGGGATGAAAGATTCAATAACGAGCTTGAAAAATTCTTGCAGTCGCATATATATAATGTAAACAAACAATAATAAAGGTGGTTAAAGTGGAGGCGATATCTATAAAGTTGCCGGAAGATATTATCGGAACAATAAAAGAAATAGAAGAAATGGAGCAGATAGATAGAGCTACGGCAGTCAGAAGACTTTTGGCGAAAGCAATAGAGAAATGGAAAGAGGAGAGAGCTATTCAGCTGTATCGTGATGGGAAGGTGACACTATGGCGTGCTGCAGGTATGGCAAATCTTTCGTTAAGGGAGATAATGAAGCTCGTTGCAGAAAAGGGGATTGAAATGCACTATACGGAGAAGGATTTAGAGGAAGATATCAATGCCGCATTGAAGGAATAAGTTTTTATGCCGGTTTCAAATGCCTCGCCTTTAATATACCTTGCAAAAATAGGTCTCTTGGGCTACTTAAAGGATTTCTATGAAGACGTCCAAATACCGCTGGAAGTCAAGGAGGAGACAGTAGACCAAGGGATGAAAAGAGGATATAGCGATGCGTTCGTTATTAAGACTGCGATAGAAGAGGGTTGGATAAAGATTGAGCACCTTTCTGAAGATAATGCAAAGAGAGCTAAGATTTATGCAGAAGTGACAAGAATCCATATAGGAGAGGCACAAGCAATCTTTTTGGCGTTACAAAAAGGGTGAGAAGATATTATTGGTGGATGAAACAATGGCAAGGGATGCTGCAAGACAACTTGGATTAATCCCACACGGAACAATATATATTATTATGAGAATTTACAATAGAGGTTTTATTACGAAAGAGCAAGCGAAGGGTCTGTTAGATCTCCTCATAGAGAAGAACTTTCATGTCAGTGCAAGAGTGTATAAGAAGGCGATGCTTGCATTAGAAAGAGATAAAAGATGAACATGAACAAAGGGATTGAAGAGATAATAAAAAATCTTGGAGATATATTTGGAAGCAAAAACTTTGGAGACAAGATTGTGTTAGTTACAGGGGGAGCGGGCTTTTTAGGCTCTTGGATTTGCGAAGTGCTTGTAGAGCAGGGAGCGAACGTAATTTGTTTGGATAACCTTGTTAGCGGATTGAACTCCAATATATCTCATTTGATGGATAAGGACAATTTCAAATTCATCCAGCATGACATAACACAACCAATTTTCTTCGATGAGCGAATAGATGTAGTAATGCACTTAGCGAGCAGAGCTTCCCCTTTTGAGTTTGAAAAATTCCCTATTCAAATTCTAAAGGCGAATACACTGGGGATATGGGGGGGGCTTTAGGAATAGCGAAGAAGCACGGAGCAAGATTTCTTTATACTTCCACTTCTGAGGTATATGGTTGTGCTGAGGAAATACCTACCTCAGAAGAATACCGCGGTAATGTGAATCCCGTTGGACCACGAAGCTGCTACGACGAGGCGAAGCGATGTGGAGAATCTTTTGTGATTGCATATAGAATGCAGCATGGTTTAGATGTGAGAATAGCGAGAATTTTTAATACCTACGGACCGAGGATGCGAGCAGAAGGCGTTTACGGGCGGGTTATTCCTCGTTTCATCGAGCAGGCATTGAACAATAACCCCATTACGATTTTTGGTGATGGTTCTCAAACAAGGAGTTTTTGCTATGTTACAGATCAGGTTGAAGGTTTATTGAAACACACTTTTTCTTTTGAAATAAATTAGGGACGCAGATTAACACAAACTTTTTTGCAAGCAAAAACCTTTACTAAAAAAATGCTTACGCTACTTTTTTGCAAGCAAAAACCTTTACCAAAAAATACGATGAAGTGATTAATGCCGTTAGCCCCGTCCAACAAAAAAAAGAATAAATCTGCGTAAATCCATGTAAATCTGCGTCCTAAATAGGTAGAAGTTATACTTTATCTACAATGAAAAAATGAGGGTTACGGAAGCAAATTGGAAGAATCCTTTTGGTGATGGAAAGGCAAGAAATATGACCATCAAAATTTTAATAACCAATGCAAGGCATTCTAATTAAAGGTGGTAATATGTTAGAAATTGTTGTTCATGAGATAAGGGGATATTGCCCGGTGTATAAGGTAGGGGATAAAATGGTGATTGATGACCCGGAGATTGTTCTGGAGAAGACAGATGCGCTCTGCACACACGCCCTATCAACTCAAACTTTAGAAAAGTTTAATCAAAATGCTTCGCAGCTCCACTACGCTTTGATATTGGAGTATGACTGGTGTCCTGTAAAGTTGGGATTGACAACGGCAGAAGATGAAGAACATGCGTATATGCAATGTGTAGATCCTGGAAAGCCATATACTGAAGGTGGAACAGTGATATTTAAATGCAGTCATTTATATGGAACCACGAGATTACACGAGATTAACACAGAAGAGAAAAAAAAACGGAAAATACAAAAAGGAATAAAAATGAATAACCTTGTGAAATAAACCCTTTCAGGGTTTTCGGGACGTGGGCAGAGCCCACGATGTGTAATCTGTGGTTATAAAAGGAGGATTAAGATGGAAACACAAAGAATATTGGTGACAGGAGGTGGAGGATTTATAGGGGCTAATTTAGTGAAAGAGCTAAAAAGGCGAGGTCATGAAGTGATTGCATCAGATCTCTACAATACCGATAGAGATGATTACATTAGGGCAGATGTGAGAAATTACAGACAACTGGAGCGGGCATTTGAAATTGAGAAGTGGGAATTTGACTCTGTGTACCATTTAGCAGCTGAATATGGAAGATGGAACGGCGAGGATTACTATGAGAATTTATGGCAGACCAACGTTATCGGAACGAAGCATATAATTCGGTTACAGGAGAAATTGGGATTCCGAATGGTGTTTTTCAGCAGTGCAGAGGTTTATGGCGACTACGAAGGAATAATGAAAGAAGATGTAATGGAGAAGAATCCGATAAAAGATACATATCAGATGAATGACTATGCAATAACAAACCTTTTCTTAGAAAGAAAAGCTTTACCAAAAGAACAGCGAAGCATTTTTAGTAAACTTTTTTGCTTGCAAAAAAGTTTGTTTATAATGTTGGTGGAAGACCGGAATGGGAAAAGGAAATCAAAGATTATTCAGATTCCGTTTTGAAAGCAGTTGGAAGGGATGATTCGATAGTGAGCTATAAAGAGGCTGAACCGTTCACAACAAAAGTGAAACACATGGACTTTTCAAAGGCGGTTAGGGATTTAGGGCATGATCCGAAGGTCACGCCAGAAGAGGGAATTAAAAGAACCGTAGAATGGATGAAAAGTATTTATATATATCCAAACCTTCAAAGGATATAAGAAGGAGCGTGGATTTAAAAATTACAAAAGAAGGACATATAGACATGATAAAATTGAAAATAAACTAAGGAGGTAAAGAGGTGACAAAATATAAAAGCGGGGTATTGATGGATGCGGTAAAAGAAGCGTTGGAGCTTTTACCGGAGAAAATGCTCGCAGAGGTCTTTGATTTTGTGAGCTATCTCCTTGCGAAGGAGGAGAGAGAAAGCAGAGAGGAAAAGGGAGAGGAAAGGAAATTGGACCCACAAAAAGACCCTATCCTGAGGTATTATATAGGTGGAGTCTCGCACGGCTCTTTGGCAAAGGATATTGACCGTGAGCTCTATGGGGAATAGACCGACAGTGAAAATATTCATAGACACATGGGGATGGCTTGCCCTGCGAGATAGGAGAGAAGATAGACACGAGGAGATAAAAGACCGGTGTCTGGATTTACGTGGTAGAGGATACTCATTTTACAGTTCCGATTACGTCTTGGACGAGACTTTCACACTTCTATTCAGACGGTTACGGTTTGAAGAGGCAAGGAGATCGCTTGATGTAATGGACATGGCTATCGAGGAGGGTTATCTCCGTTTAGAGCGTATCACCGCGGAACGATTCGAGAAAGCGAAGAGTCTAAGAATGCGATTTCAGGATAAGCCCAGAATATCGTTTACTGATTTCACTTCTATGGTAGTTATGGTGGAACTGGGAATCACCGATATTCTCACGGAAGACGAGCACTTTACCCAAGTAAGTATGGGTTTCCAAAAGGTTCCATAAGAGGGGGAAAGATATACTTGCATCTTTTGGTAAATTAATAAATAATCTCGTGAAATAAACCCTTTCAGGGTTTGCGGGGACGTGGGCAGAGCCCACGATGTGTAATCTTGTGGTTATAAAAACACTTTTTCTTTTTTTTAAAAAAAGAAAACCTGTACTAAAAGAAAAAATTAAGATGGAGATAGAGGGATAAAAAAAGGGATATAGAAAACGAATATGAAGGGAAAATTGTATTGGTAACAGGCGGTGCGAAACTTTTCTTTCAAACTTTAAGAAAGTTTAATCAAAAACGCTTCGCAGAAGCGGGGGTTAAATACGTAGAAAGAAGAGATTGGGATGTTAAGACAAGATTACTATCATCAATTGAGAAGGCGAAGAGGTTGTTGGGTTATGAGCCACAGATGGAATTCGAGGAGGGATTGAAGAAAGTGCATGAGTGGTTTGTGGAGAACTGGGAGGGTATAGATAAAAGTGCGGAATTTTGAATGTCATGGAAGCCATGAGTGGATCTCGATTCCGATTTGTGACCCCTGGATGAGGGGGATAAGGATACGTTTTTATAAAAGGATATAAGAACAACATAAAACATGAAAAGATCATATATCATGCCAAAACTCAAACACTTCCAAAAAGACCTCGCACTCGTAATATTCTTGACACTTTTATGCATACCCTTTGTTCTAATCCCACCCCTAAACGAAATTTCGCCAATAAGAATCATCTTCGGTCTTCCCTTAGTGCTTTTTCTACCCAGGTACTCGTTAATCGCCGCATTATTCCCACGAAAAGATGATTTGGATGCAATAGAGCGAATTGCACTCAGCTTTGGATTGAGCATTGCGATTACTCCCTTATTGGGTCTAGCATTGAACTACACGCCTTTTGGAATTCGGTTGTTACCTATTCTTATCGTTCTGTCAGTATTCACGATTTCACTTGCCATCGGTGCGTATGTAAGGAGATGCAGGATTCCAGAAGAAGATAGAAGAAAAGATTTTTAAGTGCGAAGATAAAATTAATCTTGGTGATAAATATGGGAACAAGAATAAAAGCGATGTATGAGGAAGGTGTTTTGAAACCTTTGGAGAAACTGAAATTGGGCGAGGGGGAAGAAGTGGAGATAATACTAAGACCACACAGGTCAGATTTGGAAGAGAAAGTGAGGGAACTGGATGAATATCTCTTGACAAACACACCAAAACCTTTTGTAAGCGAATTGGAAAGGGGATATAAATGGTTCACGGAAGAGTACAGTCTGAGAAAGCTGGGATTGTAGGAGTAATTGACGTAGGGGTCGTAGTGATTGCTCATTTTGAGAATCCTGCCAGACTTCACGCTTTCGATTTCTTGAAGGATATTTTGCTTTGGAAGAAGAAATGTTTGATTCCAACCTCGGCGATTATGGGTGCTTATCACGTAATGACAGAATATCTTGGCGTTGATCGGGATTCCACTTGCGAAGCATTAGAGAAGACACTCGAAACGAGATCACCTGCTTTTTATGAGGATTTGAGCGTTGATATGGCAATAGATGCTTTGGAAAATGCTTTAACTTACAAAATCGAATCGTGGGATGGATATATTGTATGTTTAGCTAAAAATCATAGAGCACCAATAGTATACAGCATAGATGGAAAACTTGCGAGGAAAGTTAAAGAAGTCAAAGTTATAAATCCCATCCCTGCTGAGGTATTCTTGGAGTACAACAGATGGTTAAGTGAGCGGCTGAGAAAATGAAAAACCATGAAAAACAAAATAGTGTGCATCGTTGGCTTGGGCTACGTAGGCTTACCGTAAACTTTTTTGCAAGCAAAAACCTTTACTAAAAAATGCTTACGTTTCTTTTTTGCAAGCAAAAACCTTTACTAAAAAATGCTTACGCTTCTTTTTTGCAAGCAAAAACCTTTACCAAAAAATACGATGAAAAGATTAATGCCGTTAGCCCCGTCCGACAAAAAAAGAATAAATCTGCGTAAATCCATGTAAATCTGCGTCCTAAATAGGTAGAAGTTATACTTTATCTACAATGAAAAAATGAGGGTTACGGAAGCAAATTGGAACAATCCGTTTGGTGATGGAAAGGCAAGAAATATGACCATCAAAATTTTAATAACCAATGCAAGGCATTCTAATTAAAGGTGGTAATATGTTAGAAATTGTTGTTCATGAGATAAGGGGATATTGCCCGGTGTATAAGGTAGGGGATAAAATGGTGATTGATGACCCGGAGATTGTTCTGGAGAAGACAGATGCGCTCTGCACACACGCATTATCAACTTTGCTCCACTACGCTTTGATATTGGAGCATGACTGGTGTCCTGTAAAGCTGGGATTGACAACGGCAGAAGATGAAGAACATGCGTATATGCAATGTGTAGATCCTGGAAAGCCATATACTGAAGGGGGAACAGTGATATTTAAATGCAGTCATTTATATGGAACCACGAGATTACACGAGATTAACACAGAAGAGAAAAAAAAACGGAAAATACAAAAAGGAATAAAAATGAATAACCTTGTGAAATAAACCCTTTCAGGGTTTTCGGGACGTGGGCAGAGCCCACGATGTGTAATCTGTGGTTATAAAAGGAGGATTAAGATGGAAACACAAAGAATATTGGTGACAGGAGGTGGAGGATTTATAGGGGCTAATTTAGTGAAAGAGCTAAAAAGGCGAGGTCATGAAGTGATTGCATCAGATCTCTACAATACCGATAGAGATGATTACATTAGGGCAGATGTGAGAAATTACAGACAACTGGAGAGGGTATTTGAAATTGAAAAGTGGAAATTTGACTCTGTTTATCATTTAGCCGCGGAATACGGACGCTGGAACGGCGAGGACTATTATGAGAATTTATGGCAGACCAATGTTATCGGAACGAAGCATATAATTCGATTACAGGAGAAATTAGGATTCAGAA
>QEXZ01000058.1 GCA_003160755.1 Methanomicrobiales archaeon | reverse complement strand
ACATCGTTTGTAGCATTTGCTGTAATCTTCGGTTCGCACCTACGCCACCAGCTAACAGCATCTCATCCTTACCGAGATGTGCCATTGCTCGCTCGGTTACTTCAGTGAGCATAGCAAAAGCCGTCTCCTGAAAGGAATAGCAGACATCTTCGGTTTTATGACGATGTACCTTTATAGCGTCCTTAGCAGCAGTGGTGAGCCCGGAAAAAGACAAATCCATTCCCTTTATTACATACGGCATATAAACGTATTCGGTGCCTTTGGAAGCCAGCTCTTCTATCTTTGGGCCTCCGGGATGGCTCAGCCCTAAATAGCGAGCGAACTTGTCCAATGCATTCCCTATACCTATATCCAGCGTTTCTCCCAGGATGCGATACCTACCGGCACGGTATGCAAGAACTTGAGTGTTAGCACCACTTACGTACAACACAACCGGGTCTTTCGTTCCGCATCGCCATCTGCCGATTTCTATATGGGCGATGCAGTGATTAACGCCAACAAGAGGTATTTTTAAAGATATAGCGAGTGCTCTCGCTGCTGTAGCTACTGTTCTGAGACAGGGACCCATACCCGGCCCCTGCGAGAATGCGATTGCATCTATGCTATCCAGCGAAAAAACTCCTTCCTCTGCCTCTGCGCCTCTAAAAACATGCGAGACGACGTTTTTTATTTCGGATGCGTGATGCTGCGCAGCTTCTCTTGGATGAATACCGCCGTGTAAAGGTTTATAAGTTGATTCCGCCTCACATATTGTCTTCGCTTCGCTGACCAGTGCAGCGCTGAGGTTCCATGCCGTTCCTTCAAGTCCTAAGATGAGTGTCATAAAACTGCCTCTTAAAAAGAAAAGCCGTACCAAAAGAACTTTATGTTTCTTTCTTAGCACAGGTTCTTTCTTTAGAAAGAAAGTGTTTTGTAAAAAGAAAAAGTGTTACGAAAGAAAGTGATAGTGGACACGAATGCGCTACTCATACCCGGTGAATTTGGCGTTGACATATTTGAAGAGCTGGAACGGTTAGGCTATGGACATATAATCGTGCCGGAAGCGGTCTTGAGTGAACTGGATAGGCTCAGACGAAGACCGAATTTGAAAGGCAAAGAGAAAAGAGCAGCGAATATTGGACATTCTTTGCTGCTTAAATATGTGTATGAAGAGCAGGGTAGGTGCATGGTAACGATAAATAAAGAAGAAGAGGGAGAGGAGGAGGAATCAGGGGGGCGAGAAAGAGAAAGAGATGTTGACGAGCTAATCATAAGAATGGCATTGAAGCTTAAAGCAGCAGTCCTCACGAGCGATGAGCCGTTGAGGATGAAATTATCGAAAGCGGGAATAGCAACCGTGTATTTAAGAGGGAAGAGCAGATTGGAGGAAAAATGAAACTGTTTCGTAAACTTATTTCGTTGGACGAAGCATTAAAAACGGTTTTAGCCTATGCGAAGCCAGCAGAAACAGAAATAGAAGAACTCGGGTTTGGCGATGCGTTGAACCGCGTTTTAGCAGAAGACGTTTACTCGCCGGCAGATAGTCCCCCTTTTGACCGTGCTGCGATGGACGGTTATGCGATCAGGGCAGAAGACTCTTTTGGCGCATCTCCAAATAATCCTGTGCTCTTGAGGCTAATAAAGAGCCAAAGTGAAAAAGGAAAAGAGAGCAGGGTAGAAGGAGTAGAAATAGGAGACGGTGAATGTTTCGGCATACAAACGGGAATGGCGCTGCCAAACGGCAGCAACGCAGTCGTCATGCTTGAATATACAAAGGAAAGAGGTAGCGAATTGGAAATTTTCAAACCCGTCACACCGGGTAAAAACGTTTCTTTCAAAGGAGAGGATGTGAAGAAGGGTGAGGAGGTGCTAAAAGGAGGGAAGCTGTTAAGAGCCCATGACCTCGGCATGCTTGCATCACTTTTCAAACGCTCGGTGAAGGTGTACAAACGAGCAAAGTTCGGGATAATGTCCACCGGGGATGAGCTGTTGAATCCCGAGGAAGCCGAGCCTTATGAAGGCGAAAAGAGAATAGCAGATGTAAATAGTTATGTGCTTGCAGGACTGACAGAGCCAATTGCAAGTTCATATAGAATAGGAATCGTGAGGGACAATTACAAGGAGATAAAGGACACAATAAGTAGGTCGTTAGCGAAGGATTGCGATGGCTTATTAATAAGTGGCGGGAGTTCGGTAGGCAAAAGGGATTTCATAGCCGATGCGGTAGAAGATTCAGGAGAACTCGTGTTTCACGGTGTGGCTATTCGACCCGGCGAACCAACGGGTTTCGGTATCGTCAATAACAAGCCGGTATTTATTCTACCTGGTTATCCCGTAGCGGCAATATCTGCGTTTGAACTGCTCGTCCGACCTTTTTTGTTCGCGGTGCATGGTGTAAAGCAAGAACGCAAGAAGATTTTTGCGGTAGCGCGTAAAAAAATCCCGTCGGCTGTTGGCAGAACCGATTTTGTACGTGTAAAACTGTTTTGCAAGGAGAATGAGAATGAGTATTTTGTAGAGCCGATAAGGGTGAGCGGCTCCGGCATATTATCCAGTATGACGAAATCGGATGGGTTTGTAGTGATAGAAGAGAATAAGGAAGGTGTGGAGGCAGGAGAGAAGGTGGAAGTGATAGAATATTACTAAATTTAAAATAAAGAATAGATTTAAAGAGCGAAGAGGTAAATTAGAGATAATCGCTGGCATTCTTTTAGTGGCGAGGAGAGGGGCAAAGAAAACAGCGATAGTTTATAATGCAAATCTTAATTTCGATAGGGTAGGGAAATACCTCTCTTATTTGGAGGAGAAAGGACTTATAGAGAATACGAGCAGGGAATACAAGACGACAGAAAAGGGAAAAGCATTTTTGCGCGATTATCAGAAGATGAAGGAGCAGTTAATTATTTGAGCGATAAGAAATCAGCGCAAATAACGGCTGTTTCTCTCTGCTCATCGTACGTGATGAAGGAATGTTTAGCTAAGAAACGTAAGAAGAGTTCTACTTTTTTCGCCGGGATGTTTGTATATGATGCGATCCCAGACACTGAATGGAGTTGCTGGTCTTCTAGGAAGTGTATAATCGTATTATCCGCTTTCCTTTTAGGCGTTGGCCCTTTCTCATCGCTTATTTCTTCCTGTAACGTCTCAAATGCCTTTGCCTCAAACCATCCCTCTTCTTCGCTTGCAACTATCGCTTCTGGATTGTATCTTAATATTCTTTCCATTCTTTCCACCTCATTTCCACACTTTTTTTCCGTGATTATTCCTTAAGAAAGACGGGTTATATAAAACTTTCGGTAAATGAACAGATAATGTGATAGAATGTCAAAGGTTAACACCTGAGTCTGTAGCTGTTTCTGACACTGAATGAAGATACCGGTCTTCCAAGATGTGTAAAGAATGTTTGCGTGATTATCAGAAGATGAAGGAGCAGTTAATTATTTGAGCGATAAGAAATCAGCGCAAATAACGGCTGTTTCTCTCTGCTCATCGTATGTAATAAACGAATATTTAGCTAAGAAACGTAAGAAGAGCCCTACTTCTTCCGCAGGAATGTTTGTAGATGATGCGATCTCAGACACGGAATGGCTGTGCTGGTCTTCTAAGATGTGTATAATCGAATTATCCACCTTTCTTTTCGGTGTTAAACGTTCCCCATCACTTATCTCCCCCTTTAATAACCCCCATGCCTTTGCCCTGTTTATTACTTCTACTCCTGCCATTTGAACCTCCTCCTCTATTGCACTTATACTTCCTATCATAACCATACTTTCAAAATAACTATCTAAATAACTATCGGTCATCTAAATTTTTTAAGCAAATAATTTAAAAATAATATTCTAATATCTGAAAATTTATTTTAAGATAACGGTATAAATCCAAAGTAATCCTATTCTTTTTCTTATTTAAGCGATAAGAAATCAGTACAGATAACGGCTGTTTCTCTCTGCTCATCGTAAGTGATGAAGGAATATTTAGCTAAGAAATGTAAGAAGAGTTCAACTTTTTCCACTGGAATGTTTATAAGCGATGCTATTTCAATCTCAGACATTAAAATGGGGTATTGATCTTCTAAGATGCGAAGAATCATATTCATTTCCACTTGCTCTTCCGCGTTATCGTCATACATTATTTAATCACCTTTAGTCTTTAGACAGTTTATTTTTTGATACTGGTTCTTTTTAAAGGGAACGCTACATAGGATACTGACTTAAGGTTCTTACTTCAAGACTTCATACCTTTTTATACTTCCCCGAATATAGAAAATAGGGGGATAATGTCAGTAGAAGCGGCGTATATGGGAGATGGTATAAGGGAGAGGGAGAGTTTTAAGGAGAGATTTAAAGAGCGAAGAGGTAGATTGGAGATAATCGCGGATATCCTTTCAGTAGCGATGGAAGAAGCGAAGAAAACGGAGATAGTATATAAGGCAAATCTTAATTTTAAAAGGCTAGGAAAATATCTTCCCTATTTGATGGAGAATGGACTTATAGAGAGTGGAAATATGAGCAACGAATACAAGACGACGGAGAAAGGGAAAGAATTTTTGCGCGATTACCAGAAGATGGAGGAACGGTTATCGTAAATATTTAAAGATAAAAATGATACCCATATCGAAAACTATAATGGGTAAGGAGGAGCTCAAAGCAGTAAAAGAGGTTTTAGAATCAGGGATGCTTGCTCAGGGGGATGTGGTAAAGGAGTTAGAGGATAAATTCGCAGCGTATATAGGGGTTGAGTATGCCATTGCAACAAATTCCGGCACTGCTGCACTTCATACCGCTCTCGCCGCTATTGGTATAAAAAACGGGGATGAAGTAATTACAACGTCTTTCTCTTTTTTCGCCACTGCCTCATGCGTGCTTATGCAGAATGCAAAACCTGTCTTTGTTGATATAGACCCCAGAACCTACAACATCAATCAATCGGAAATAGAAGATAAAATATCTGAAAGAACAAAGGCGATAATTCCTGTTCACCTGTACGGTCAGCCATGTAAGATGAAAGAGATTATGGATATAGCTGAGGAACACAACCTCAATGTGATTGAGGATGCAGCGCAGGCACATGGAGCAGAGTATGATGGGAAAAAGGTGGGATCCATCGGCGACATGGGTGTTTTCAGCTTTTATGCTACGAAAAATATTATTACCGGGGAAGGAGGGGTGATTACCACAAATGACGAGAAAATAGCAGAAAGGGCGAGGATAATAAGGAATCACGGTCAAATGGAAAGGTATATACACGAATGCCTGGGTTATAATTACAGGATGACGAACATCGCGGCTGCAATTGGTTTAGCACAGTTAAAAAAGCTTGACAAGCTGAACGAGCGAAGGATAAGCAATGCAAGATACTATGATAAAAGATTAAATGCGGATAAGCCATACGTTGTGCCGGGGGTAAAACATGTTTTCCATCAATATACGATCAGGGCTAAGGAAAGGGATAAATTCTCGGAGCTTTTGGAAAAGAACGGCGTAGGATACGGTATATACTATCCCGTTCCGCTGCCGAGCCAGCCTTTGTTCAACTCAGGAGGTTTTTTTAGGGTGGCTGAGGTTGCGAGCAAGGAGGTTGTTTCTATTCCTGTTCACCCATCTTTAAGCAAAGAGGAAGTAAAGGAAGTTGTGGAGGTTGTGAACTCATATGAATAAAAACGTCTTTTTTCATGGTGAAGTGGAGATAGGCGAGGGAAGTAGTATTCAAGATAACGTGATATTGGGGTCTGAAGAAGGTGAAGGAGGGAAGGTGAAAATAGATGAGAATGCGTTGATAAGGAGTGGAACCGTAATATATTCAGGCGTGGAGATAGGCAAAAACTTCAGGACGGGTCACAACATATTAATAAGAGAGAATACGATAATCGGCGACGACGTTCTGGTGGGGACAAATTCGGTCGTTGATGGCGACTGCCGGATTGGAAACGAGGTGAGTATTCAAACAAATGTTTATATTACGCGATATACCGTGGTTGAGAATGGGGTATTCTTTGGACCGTGCGCAGTTACGCTAAATGGCAAGTATATGAAATATGGTGCTGGTGCGGATTTAAAGGGACCTGTAATAAAGAAGGGAGCGAAAATAGGTGCGAACTCAACCATATTTCCCGGGATTGTGATTGGAGAGAATGCGGTGGTCGGCGGTGGGTCGGTCGTGACAAAAGACGTGAAAGCGGGTGAGGTAGTCGTGGGGAATCCAGCAAGGAGGTTGAAGTAAGATGTATCTGCTTTCGGAAGAAGAGATAAGGGAAAAAGTGAAGAAAAGGGAAGTGAAAATATCGGTCATAGGCTTGGGTAGAGTAGGTTTGCCTTTAGCTGCTACACTTGCGGATTGTGGATTCGATACGTTTGGAATAGATATAAATGGGGAATTGGTGAAGAAGATAAATGCGGGTGACTCGCCATTTAAGGATGAAGTAGGATTAAGTGAATTACTTAAGAGAAACGTTGAGGAAGGGAGGTTAACTGCAACCGTTAGCTTAGAGGAGAGAGAGTTTAACATCGTAACCGTTCCCACGCTTATAAGAGGGGAAGAGCCGGATATAGAAGCTATTTATGCCGTTGCAGGTGCGATAAGAAAGCCGCGGGATAAGGTATTTGTGTTAGAGAGCACGGTTCCGCCATTAACAACGCAGCGATTTGGCGAAATTATAGCGGAGAGCACGGGATATAAAGCGGGGGAAGACTTTGGTCTGGCGTATTCCCCGGAAAGGGTTCAGGCGCCGCAGGTCTTGAGGGATTTGAAGACGTATCCCAAGATAGTAGGGGGGATAGATGAAAAAAGCGGATTCATCGCCTCTGAAGTTTATTCTTGTTTTGCTCCGGGCATAATCAGGGTGAGCAGTCCATTAGTGGCTGAGATGGATAAGATAATAGAGAACACGCATAGAGACCTCAACATAGCATTTGCGAATGAACTGGCGAGGATATGCGAGATTTATGGTGTGGACGTGTACGAGATAATAAAAACAGCGAATTCTCAGCCGTATTGCAATATCCTGAATCCCGGATTGGTAGGTGGGCACTGCATTCCAATGGACCCTTATTATATATTAAGCGAGGTTGAGAGGAGGGGTTACACGGCAAACCTCATTAAGGAGGCGAGGCGAATAAACGAAGCGATGGCGAATCATGTCGCGGGTAGGGTGGAAGGAGAAAAAGTGGCGATACTTGGATTGAGCTTTAAGCCAGATATTAAGACATTTGAGCATACACACACGCTGAAATTGATTGATGCACTAAAAGCGAAGTCGCGCGAGCATGAAATTGTGGTTCACGACCCTTTTTGGGGGGGAGAGGAGTTTGATTTCCGGGTGGAAAAGGACATATATAAAGTGGTAGAGGGGGCGGATTGTGTCATCTTGGCGACGGCGCATTCTGCGTATAAAAAAATGGATTGGGAGGAGATAGGGAAGAGGATGAGGGGTGATTTAATAGTGGATGTGCGGGGATTTTTTGATGCTGAGGAGGTTGAGGCGAAGGGGTTGAGGTATAAAGGTATTGGAAGGGTTTTTCATAGTTAGTGTAGGTAGTTACTCAAAATCCAGTAGACTTAGAAAAACCTGTTTAAAAATTTTCAAGAAAATAAGTTATTGACACTGATTAACGCAGATTAACACAGATAGATGATAAAAATCAACAATGTTAAATTTAAATAAGTCCGTGCCGTGTAAATCAGTGTCTTGAATAGAAGGAAGTTATAGTTTATATACAATAAAAAATAAAAAGAGGGTTTAAATTAAATCAAACCCTCTTATTTGTTTTTATTCGTAAGAATATAATAAACAAAAAGAGTAATGGAAATATGGCAACGATAAAGATTCAGAAAGAGGCGATACCTATCATCAAGTCAGGTCTGGCGATTGAAGAAAATCTATTGAAACTGAGTTTAGACGAATATAAAAAGGATTTGGAGACCTTTGAGGGAAAATACAAAATGTCGGGAGAGGAATTTATTCAAAAGTTTGAATCTGGTGATTTAGGTGATGATGCCAAGTGGTTTGATTTCCTGTTCGCTTACAGAGCCTATGAACATGTGAGAAAGAAGCTAAAGCTCATAGAAGAGATACTAATATAGATGTGGATATGACTCATGATCCGGGACTATTTTAGCGAGGTGGAAAAGAAGTTGGAGGAGATTAAATGGTTAATAAAAAAGAAAAGCGTCGAATTCAGTTTAGTTTCTGAGGAAATGGGCATTATCAAAGGTAAAATCGTTTTTGTTAACAACTACGCCTTAGACTTCAGGGAATTGGTATCGGCGGAACATACAGATTATCGCTTTCACTTTATGAATGGAAATAATAAATTGATCACCCGATGGGACAGTGCACCTCATCACAAGGAGATTGCCACTTTTCCATTCCACTTGCACACTCCAGAAGGTGTTAGGGAATGTGACAAAGTAAACTTGATTGAAGCCATTGATAGTATTAAAGCGGCGATGTCAAAGGAGAAATCTGCATAGAACCTGCTTAGGGGGAATATCTTTGTAGAAGAAGAGGATGAAATACAATTTGTACAAGAAAAAGTTTATTGAGTAGTTACAATGAACCCAATACAATCAACCCTTTTAGGTGTGCTCCAGGGAATTACGGAATGGCTTCCAATAAGCAGTCAAGGACAGACAGTGCTTGTTATGTTAAATTTTATGCAGATAGAGCCGGGGACTGCTATATCAGTTGCTATTTTCCTTCATATAGGAACAATGCTTGCAGTTCTTATCAGATTTAGAAAAGATTTCGTGTCAATGCTGAACCGTGAGTCAAAAATGTTGAAGATTATCGTGGTTGCGACAGGATCAACCGCGATTACTGCTGTGCCTCTTCTCTTTCTCCTTCTCTTTTTCATCGAAAACCTGTTCGAAAACGGAGCGATTGCCACGATTTTAACTGGTGCAATAGGCGTTATGCTGATATTAACAGGGATTATACTCGGAGTTCAAAAGCGAGCAGGCAACAGCATCTACCGGTCTCTCGATGAGATAACGACGAGAGACATGATTTTCGCAGGGCTTGCGCAAGGATTCTCTATTTTACCGGGTATATCCAGGTCGGGAACGACAATTACCATTTTGTTGATGAGTGGAATCAAACAGGAACTTGCATTGAAGCTATCGTTTCTTATGAGCGTTCCAGCGGTGTTGGGTGCTGTTGTGTTGTTTGAAGTCAGGGCAGTATCCGCTATTGCAACAAGCGACGCAGCTATTATGGTGCTGTCATCTCTTATAGTTGGATATATAACGATGAGTATTCTGT
>QEXZ01000057.1 GCA_003160755.1 Methanomicrobiales archaeon | reverse complement strand
CCTGGGGCGGTATTTCACTACTTCCACTCATCTCATCTTCCTCATTATTTTCTATATCTTATTTGATATAATCTTCAATAAGTTATTTTTAGTTTATAAATAAGATGGGAGAAAGAGTAGGTATATTGGTCGTTTCTTATGGCTCGAGGGCTGCTGCGGTAATAGACGCGTTGAACAGAAGCGAAGACTACAAAGCTCGTTTTTATGTTGTCGACAAGCAAAGGAATCCGTTTAACGTTAGGCATGCAACGAAGCATGTGGTCATCCCTGATCTGGACGTTGGAAAAATATGCGACTTCGTGGAGGCGAATAAAACCGAGATAGATTTTGGTTTCTGCTGCCCTGAGAAACCGATAATAGCGGGTGTTAGAGACGTGGTCGAGAGTAAGACAGGTGTTGCAATGATATGTCCCACGAAAAGATATGCGATAGAAGAGAGCAAAGCTGCGCAGCGGCTTCTACTCGAAGAATGCTGTGCGGAGGCGAATCCGAGGTTTAAACTGTTCCCCTGCGCGGAGTACGAAAGCGTAAGCGAAGTGAAAAGAGCGGTATGGGATTTTTTAGACGAAATAGGGGATGAAGTAGCAGTGAAGCCAGATAAACCCGCAGCGGGTAAGGGCGTAGGCGTGTGGGGCGACCACTTTACCAGTAGAGAGCGTCTATTCGAGCATTTTATGTCTATCTTTGACGGTGGCAGTGATGTGATAATAGAAGAGAAAATCGAGGGCGAGGAATCGAGTTTCCAGGCGTTATGCGATGGTAAGCGACTTTCGGTTCTCCCTGAGACACGCGATTACAAACGCGCTTTTGATGCGGACCTCGGTGAAAATACCGGGGGGATGGGCTCTTACAAGGATAACAAAGATTGGCTGCCTTTTATGGATAAAAGCGGTAGAGAAGAAGAGGAGCGAATGGTTCAAAAGATATTCAACCAGCTTAGAGGTAATGCGAGTAACGAAGAGCTGAGAGGAATACCTTTTTACGTTGCCTTTATGCATACGGGCAAGGGTGCGAAGATACTGGAGATAAACAGCCGACCGGGTGACCCGGAGATACTGTGTGTGCTGCCTGTTCTGAAAAGCGATTTTGTGGATGTCTGTTTCCGTATGATAGAAGGTAATCTTTCAAAGATAGAGTGCGAGGAGAAAGCGACGGTGGTTACGTATGCCGTGCCGATGGACTATGGCGGGTACAGAGCGAAATACAGCGGGAGTAGAAGGGTGGATTTGAGTGGTGCATATGCGTTGCAGAAAAAATATGGTGATAATCTGAGGATTTATCCCGGGTCTATGGAGTTGCGCGATGATGGGCGTACTTATGCGCTTGGTTCAAGAACAGTTTGCGCTGTGGGTATTGGTGAAAGCATAGCGGAGGCAAGGGGAATTTCGCTGGATGGTATTAGAAATATAGATGGTGCGTTGTGGAATAGAGGGGATATTGGTGCGGAGTATCATATAGAGAGGAGTGTGAGGCGGATGCAAAGGGGAGCAGTTAGCGGTTTAGCGGGTTTAGAGGTATAGCGGGTTAGCGGTTTAGAGGATTGGCGGGTTTAGGGATAAGGAATAAAAAGTCAAAATTAGGAAAAGGTTTTTAGGTCCTGATGATTGGACAGTCCGTTGTCCACTACGTATCGCGAGAAGTAATACTTGGGCTTTGCGTTCAGTTCATCCTCTGTCATTTTCTCCTCCGCCCGCTTAATTGCACCTAATTGCATCATAATTGCATCATGGGGGTGAAACGACTGCCTCTTCCCCTGCCCTCCTGTTTTAAAATTTTTTTCCTTACCATATCCACCAATTCCCTTGTGGCGGTTATCCTAGATACCTTATTGAGGTTCACATACTCTTTATTTGTTATCCTACCTTTTTCTTTGACTTGCTTCAAGGCTTTTTTCTGTCTTTCATTCAAAATTTCCAATGCTACTTCTGGTTTACCTCCTTCTAAGGTCACTTGCACATACTTTCCACTGGGCTTGAAGGTTATCCAGAAATAGGATTCATTGTATTCTATCAGTGGCTCTGGGGCATCCGCGTGTTTGCACATATTCCTCATTCTCAGTATCCCCGAGCCCAATTTTTCACCAAAGCCAATTCTCGCGAACAAATCAGAGATGATATGATTTCTTCTGAAAGTTGTTTTCCCCAATTCAAACCCTTTTGGCTCTATCCAGACATTTTCTATTAAAATCCTGTCAGGGAAGAAACGCAGTATGTTATTATGCCCTTTCTCAAAATAATCCCGATGCATGACAGAATTGATTACCGCCTCTCTAATCGCCTCAAGGGGATATTCATAAATCTCTTCTCTCTTTGGTTTACCTGTAAATTTATACGCTACCTTTGTGTATAACTTCACAAAATCCATTACTTTGTCAACAATCTCGAATAAAGAGCCTCTTATCTCCTTCCTGTCTATAATGTCCACACCATCTAAGTCTTTAAATAGAACGACAGTAAAGACAGACCAGGGGACGGATTTCTGTGGCTCGTCAGCGAAGAACAAAACGCCGGCATTGTTGAGGTAAATTATGTTCTCTTGCTTTTCCGCTACACCAAGGCTGATTAAGATTTTCTCAGGGCTTAACGTTTTGGAAAGGTCAGCGAGTTCTAAAAACGTGTTCAGCTTTTCTTTGTCAAAATCCTGTGGAAAAAAGAACTTTTCGTTTATTAACTCGTCAAATCTTATCTTTCCTTCGGATTTGAAGAATTCCATGATTTCATCTCTTGTGAGTTTTTGTGATATTGCGCCTATTCTTTTGTAGAATCATGAGGAGCATTCGTAAGGTTTGTCCTCTCCTTCTCTGACACTGACTATGAGAACATCTTTATCGTGAAATTCGATTTGCTCCAAAAAGATTTTTACTTTTGGTCTGCAATTGTTCGCTATATCCGGAATTTGCGTTTTTAACCTGTTCGTGATGTTTATTCCCTTGATTTGCTTGTCGTCTGTTATGCCTAAGAATATGCGTCCACCAGAAGAATTGGTGAAGGCAACCATGTCTTTATCAATACCACTGATTCCTTCCTTGAATTCTATCTTATAGCCTTCGCCTTCTTCCAGAAGCATAGCGAGTTCTTCAGGGTTCATTTTTCACTATTTCGTTAATCTTGTGTATTGTTCATGTGAGCACATTAATAAATATTATCTTTCGGTATGGAAAAAATTGTTTGCACGGTGGGGCATTGGTGAAGACATAGCCGAGGCGAGAGAAATCTCGCTGGCGGGTATCCGAGATATAGATGGTGCGTTGTGGAATAGAGGGGACATTGGTGCGGAACATCATATAGAGAAAAGTGTGGGGCGGATGCAAAGGGGAGCAGTTAGTGGGTTAGAGGATTGGCGGGTTTAGAGGTTTAGATATAGATGGTTAAAATATATACTTAAACACGCCTTATTGTACTTCTGAGTTCCCTCTCGTGCGCATCTCCCTATTATCTTCGCATCCGGAACTCTGCAAATTTTTCGTCAACTTCCTCCCTCAATTCTTCTCCTACTTCTTGGAATACATCCAATAACTCTTCATAGATGTTATCGGAAGCAACAAAATTCCAGAAATCGTCACCAACTAAAATTTCACCCCTTTCTAAATCCTACAACCCCTTTAACGTCCACCGCTCGTAGGGTTCAGGATGATAAGGATTGTAAGGAATCGCAAGTCTTGTAAAGACTTTAGCTTCTTTATTTTCTTTCTGTTTTTGCTTTCCTTTTATGGAATTAACCCTAAATCGCACTCAATCTCATAAATGTCCCGCTTAGATCGGTGCAAATTCCGAATCTTTTCTATCTCAATGAACCTGAGCACGGGTTGTATCTCATGAAATGTCCCCGAGAGCAACTGATTGACTGAGCCCAACTCGTCCGATGATGCCGCAAGGAAAATCCGACTGTTCCAGATGTCATGAGCATGCTTTAATTTTCCCAATGCGTGATAGAGGTCACCACCTACCTGAACCTCAAAGACGTATGTTGGAACGGACTCAGGCAGTCTCCTCCAGACTACATCTAACCGTTCCGCACCCATCGAAAATTCAGTATTGGCAATATAGCCTTGCAATTTCCCTATTTCCTGCAACAAGTTTTTATCCAAAAGTTTCTCACTCGTCCATCTCCTTCTTGTTAATTAGCATTGTCCGGCATTAGATTTTACTTAATCTATAATCGATTGTGTAACTATCCAAATAATTGAATTCCTCGATTGATCGTAGTTTATAGAATGTCTCCTCGGGATACATCGAATTTTCTTTATCTACCTGCTCATTTGCTCTTCTCTCCGCCTCATGGAGGTCTTTACAAACAAATAACAGAGTATCTAAGAAACTATATTCGCCACATATTATCTCAATGCTTGCCTTGAATATCTTCACATCGCCGAGAATTTCGATGTTCTTTTGCGTATCTGTTTTTTCTTTGATGAAGTGAGTATCTATCCCAAACTTTACCGCTGCTGCTTTGTTTGCTTCAAGCATGTTAATAGTAATATACCCCTTGTTTTAGTATTAAACAATCTTGGCAAATAAAATTTTAAGACTTTTAAAGTTGAAGATTATATGTGTCCTGTGACCGTGGAGAAATGCACACAAAAATAGAGAAGGGGATTGAAAGAATTAAGAATGTAGAGGGGTTTGAAAAGGTAAAATTCATCATTTTGTATGGTTCAACATTTAAGGAGCGGATGAGTAAGACTTCGGATATAGATCTCTGCATATACTATGATGGTAGTCCCGCGGAATCATCACAATTCCGGTTTAAAGTTCTTTCAGAACTCTTTGATGATATATATGACATTCAAAATTTTCAGCAACTTCCTCTTTATGTGCGCGTGGAAGTTTTAAAGGGGAAGGTGGTCTATTGCAGGGATAAAAAGTTTTTATCTAAAGTGGCTATTGAGACTATAAAGGATTTTGGAGCATTTAAACACAGATTCTATGATTATATTGGGGAGAGGGCGATTACATGAGGAAAGAGATTATCAGAACAAAGATAAAGGAGATGGAGGAGAGTATCGAACTGGTGGGGGCGAATTTACCCGATACATTTGAGGAATTCTCCAGCATGGGATTGATTAAAGATGGGATTTATAAAAGGATAGAATTTGCAATCGAGAATGTCTTTGACATCTGCGCCATCATCAACACAGACTTGGAGCTTGGAATTCCTGGTGACGATGAAGAAATCGTAGAGAATCTGGTTAAGAACACGATTTTGAGTGAAGAAATGAGAGAGAAACTTAAGTTGATGAAAGGCTTTAGAAATATCGTTGTACATAGATACGGAAAAATAGATGACAACCTTGCATTTGAGATATTAAAGAAGAACATTCGGGATTTTTATGACTTTATACGAAGGGTAGAAGAGATATTAGAAGATTAAAAGAGGAAGCGCCTAAAAGTTTTAATTTCAGAACACCGCAAATGAACCAAAACCAACCCCCGGAATTTGAAGCCCGAATAGGCATAGCGTTCTATTCTACGCGAACCGAAGGAATAGGCGGCGTAATAAAAACAAAACCCGCTGACTTCTTAGTTCGTGAAATCACGAACAGAGAAGAGCAAAAAGAAGGGAAATACCTGATTGCCGAGCTGACAAAGGAGAACTGGGACACGCACAGCGTGATAAACGAAATATCACGGCGGCTGCGAGTCAGCAGGAACCGAATCGGATTCGCAGGTACCAAAGACAAAGTTGCCGTTACCACGCAGAAGATAAGCATCTGGGGCGAAGACATAGCGGAAACCGAGCTGGAACGACTAAAAATCGCTGACGTATCGTTAAAACTAATAGGCAGGTCAAATAAAGCCGTTTCTCTCGGTGACCTGCACGGAAACGAATTTGAGATTGTTGTTCGTGACATAGAAGGCAGTAAAGAAGAGATAAAGCGGAAAATCATGGCGATAACCGCAGAAATAGCAAATGATGGTGGCGTACCTAATTTCTTCGGCGTTCAGCGTTTTGGCATTCGGCGCCCGATAACGCACGTGGTGGGAAAACACCTGATACGCGGTGAACTAAAAGAGGCGGTATTGTCCTACATCTCGGATATTTTCCCTGACGAAAGCGAAGAGGCGAAACAAGCAAGGCGGCTGTGCAAGGAAGGCGAACTGAAAGGACTAAAAGAAGGATTGAAAAAAATGCCACCGTTCTTGCGATACGAAAAGGCAATGCTGAATGAACTGGTAAAAAATGGGAGAGAAAGAGTAAGTATAAACGAATCAGACTTCCTCTCTGCTTTTTCGGTGCTTCCGAAGAACCTGCAGAAACTCTTTGTGCATGCGTATCAAGCTTATCTGTTCAATCTCGTTTTGAGCCGCCGCCGTATGAAACAAAACCTGCCGTTTGACGAGGCTTTAGTAGGCGACGTAGTCTGTTTCCGCGACAGGTTTGGACTCGCGGATTTACACAAAGACCGGATGGAGAAGGTCACAGAGGACAAAATAGAAGCGATAAACAGACTGATAAAGCGCGGCAGAGCCTTTGTCACTGCTCCTGCATTTGGCTACGAAACCGAATTTGCAGAGGGTGTGGAAGGAGAGATAGAGCGAAAAGTTCTGGAGGGTGGAGGCGTTGAATTGAATGATTTTTACATCGAAAAGATTCCAGAAATAAGTTCTAAAGGAATAAGAAGACCTGTTTTAGTGCCTGTGAAGGTTGAGTTAAGCAACGAAGAAGTTAGCGATGACGATATGAATCCAGGTCGAAATAAAGTAAAATTAAAGTTCTTCTTGCCAAAAGGCTCGTACGCAACGGTTGTGTTGCGAGAATACATGAAAAGTAGGGAGGGTTAGCGGTATAGAGGTATAGCGGTATAGCGGGTTAGAGATATAGCGGTATAGCGGATTAGTAAAAGGACAAAGTTGTAATTGTAATCTACTGAAAAAGAAGGATTGACGATGAAGAATTTTAAGGAATTATCGCACACAAGTTGGGTTTTATTCACGAAGACAACTTTAACAATTTATCCCCAAAGATAGAAGAACTTTCAAAAAAGCTGTCCTCCTTCTACTCCAACCTAAATTCCAAACCACCAACACACTAAACCGCCAAACCGCTAAACCGCCAAACCGCCAAACCGCTGAATAACGCGGTTTGTAATTTCGTCCCTGTTCTCTTGCGTAACCTCAAACATCTCGAACTCCTTTTTTACCCTTCTTACCAATTCGTGCTCTGACCTTTGATGAACCGAGACGAGCATAGACTTATCACTTTCTATTGCTTCTTCCACAGCTTCTATGAATCGCTTTGACTTCAATTCCATCGGTCCTATTTCGTCCACGATGATTATAATTGGGCCGGGCTGTGTCAGCGCATTCTTTATCGAGTTCGCACCTATGGAATCCAAATCGACAAGATTTACGGTGTATTTCCCCACTTTTACCTTTGGACTTGTCTGGCGGTGATGTACATGTGTATGTGCCAAAATACCTTTTTCGCCGGTATTTATATCCTCTAAGGAGAAGCCTACTCTTACTCCTCCTTCATGTATATCGGAAGTAAGCATGCCGCCCACGGCTATACCTTCAGCTTTCAATCTCCTTATCACCGCTTTTATAATCGTTGACTTCCCTATCCTCGGCTTCCCGGTTATTCCTATTCTAAATCTCAATTATATCACCAAAATAAAAATTGTCATAGGTGAATCCTATTTTGATATTCATCAATCAAATCAAAAAGGTTTTTTGTATAGAAAAAGAGCTGCAGTCAGGATAAAGAATAATACAACAGCAGGAATGAAGGAATAAGAGATTCCAAACGAGTAAACGAAGACGGCCGAAGCCACAGGTCCCAACATGAGACCCAGAGTTTTTGTGAATTCAAATATGCCTGAATAAGCGCCATATCTGTCTTTTGGCACTATATCCGTGACCCTTGCCTCGATTAACGGTTCTGCAAAGGCGGTACCGATAGATACGATAAATATCGTTGCTAATAGACTTGAAATTGAACTCATAAATCCCAATGGTATGAGCGATACCGCGGAAATCAAGAATCCCAGACACATTATTCTCGATTTCCCTATTTTGTCGCTTAATTTTCCTATGGGTATCTGGAAAAGTAGAAAAGGGAGGACCGAAACGGCTAACCAGACTCCTATTATGTATGGGCTATAACCCAAATTCTGCAGGAACAGCGGTCCAAATATCCATCTCGCAGCGTACCAGAAATACAGTGACACGGTGCAGAGAGCCAGGAGCTTTAGCTCTCTCTGCTGCAAGAACTCCTTTAGCACGGGTAAAAAATCCCTCACTGCCTGATTTTTATTTGTGTTGCTATGCCCGTCCTTCATTCTAAATACCAAAATCAAAGGTACAACGAGCAGAATAGCCGCGAAAAGGTATGGTGACCGTATTCCAAACGCCTCTGCCAGGAAACCCCCTATTAAAGGTCCTATGAGCAGCCCCGCATTTGCAAATGTGCCAAAAAAGGACCTGAATTCTCCTCGCCTTTCTGTTGGTGAGATGTCCTTGATGAACGCTTCGCCAACAACCCATATCGGAGCCATGAAAACACCAAATGCTATTTGCAACAATATTAATGAATAAAGGCGGGTATTAATGAAAAACGCAAGGAGCACAACTGATACGAGCCCAAAAGAGACGATTAACATCGGTTTTCTTCCCTCCCGGTCAGAAAGAGTGCCAATTGGGAGGCTGAATGTTAATCCGGCAAAGGACGATATTGCTGCAATTAATCCAACCAATGCGGGGTGTTCGACAAATTGTTCCAGGTAAAGCGGATGAACCGTGATGACCGCACCGAGAAATGTGCTGAAGAGGAGTATGATAATAGAAAACAGTAGTAATTGCTTCTGTGCCGGAATTTGCGGGTGCAATTTTGATTTGGACATAAATATTAACAGGTGTTTCAAAAAGAAAAAAAACAATAAATGTTTTGTATGCAAATGAAAGTTGATGAGTGGACTGAGGAGGCATTTGAAGCGAGTGTGGAGGGGTTCTTGGCGCTAATTGAGGAAGTAAAGGGCGTATTAGAAGCTGAGAAGGAGTCGAGAGCCCAAAGCGGATTGATTCGCATTTCGCCTCGAGCAGTGAAGAATGTAGTAGTCGTGGGAGACCTACACGGCGATATGGAAAGCCTGGTTCACATATTGAAAGATATCAAAGACCTTAATGCCGACAGGATAGTCTTTCTTGGTGATTATGGCGATCGGGGCTCGGAAAGCGTTGAGGTTTACTATCTTCTTTTGAAGCTGAAAGTTTCTGAGGGGAAAGGGAAGGAGAAGGAGAAAAAAATAATAATGCTGAGGGGGAATCACGAAGGACCGCCGGACATGCCGGTTATGCCGCATGACCTGCCTTTTTTATTCACGAAGAAATATGGCATGAGGGGTAAAGAGGTATATGAGAAACTAAAGGAACTCTGGGAGTATTTACCCTATGTTGTGCTGGTAGAAGGAAGATACTTAATGTTGCACGGCGGATTGCCCGTAAATGTAGCTTCTATCGAGGATATTGCATTTGCGCACGACTCGCATCATGCATCGAGTAACTTTGAAGAGATACTGTGGAACGACCCGGTTGAAGGCAAAGGCGATTTTTACTCGATGCGAGGAGCAGGCAGAATGTTTGGAGAAGATGTAACAGAGAGGGGGTTAAGG